>JAZNTF010000200.1:0-21370 GCA_045591625.1 Candidatus Fimenecus sp. | reverse complement strand
GCTGCAAAATCAGGTATCACAGATGTTCTTATCATCACAAATCGTGGCAAAGGTGTTATAGAAGACCATTTTGACCACGCTTATGAGCTTGAAGATAAGTTAAGCAAAAATCCCGACAAGAAAGACCTTTATGAAGCTGTTCTTGAACCATCACAGCTTTGCAATACATATTTCCTTCGTCAGAAAGAAACAGGTGGTTTAGGTCACGCCGTGCTTTGTGCAAAAAATTTTGTAGGCAACGAGCCGTTTGCAATTCTCTATGGTGATGATGTTTTCATTTCTGACAAAGAGCCTGTTACAAAACAGCTTATTGATGCTTATGAAAAATATGGCAAGGGCGTTGTTGGTGTTAAGGAAGTACCAACAAAGGATGTTACAAAATACTGTTCACTTAAAGTCCAGGAAATCGAAGACAAGGTTTTTAACTGTACAGATATGATTGAAAAACCAAAGCCTGAAGAAATTTTCTCAAACTATTCAATTCTCGGTCGTGTTGTTATGCCACCTGAAATTTTCGACATACTCGAAAACACACCAAAGGGTGCTGGCAACGAGCTTCAACTTACAGATGCAATGAAAACTCTTGCACAGACAAAGGGTGTTATTGCTCTTGATTATTATGGCACACGCTATGATATGGGCAACAAAATGGGTATTATGAAAGCAAACTGCGAAGTTGCTCTCAACCACCCGGAAATCGCAGACGATTTCAAAGCATATATCAAGGAATTAGCAAAGAATTTATAATTACACAAAAAATTAAGGACGGTCAATCGACCGTCCTTTTGTTATACTTATTTGCAGAAGTAATTTTTAATTCTTTCAACTGCCTTGATTGTATTTTCTGTTGAGCCGAATGCTGTGAGTCGGAAATAACCTTCACCACTTGGGCCAAAGCCTTCACCAGGAGTACCAACAACCTGAATGTTTTCAAGAAGTGTGTCAAAGAATTCCCAGCTTGACATTCCGTCAGGAGTTTTGAGCCATACATAAGGTGAATTTACTGCACCATAAACTGTGAAACCACATTCTTTAAGTCCGTTATAGATAATTTTTGCATTGTTCTGATAATAAGCAATAATTTCACGAACCTGCTTTTTACCTTCTTCGCTATAAACAGCTTCTGCAGCTCTCTGTGTGATATAAGAAACACCGTTGAACTTTGTTGCCTGACGACGAGCCCAAAGTGCATTTAATTCAACACCGTCAACCTTAATATCGTGAGGAACAACTGTGTAACCACAACGAACACCTGTGAAACCTGCAGTCTTTGAAAAGCTTCTGAACTCGATTGCGCAAGATTTTGCGCCTTCTATTTCATAGATTGAATGTGGAACATCATCTTCTGTAATAAATGCCTCATAAGCAGAGTCAAAAAGAATTACTGCGCCATTTTCGTTAGCATAATCAACCCATTTTTTGAGTTCATCCTTTGTAGCTGCCATACCTGTTGGATTGTTAGGGAAGCAGAGATAGATAATATCAACTTTTTCCTTTGGAAGTTCCGGTAAGAAGTTGTTTTCTGCACTACAAGGCATATAGTAGATGTTGCTCCAACCCGACTCTGTCTTATCACCTGAACGGCCACTCATAACGTTTGTATCAACGTAAACAGGATAAACAGGGTCACAAACTGCAACTTTATTGTCTGTTGAGAAGATATCACCGATATTACCACAGTCGCTCTTTGCACCGTCTGAAACGAAGATTTCACTGTTGTCGAGCTCTACTCCACGAGCTTTATAGTCATTTTCGTTAATAGCATCTAAAAGCCATTTGTGACCATATTCAGGTGGATAACCCATAAAGGTCTTCTCGTTTGCCATTTCGTCAACAGCTTTATGCATAGCTTCAATACAAGCATCTGCAAGAGGACGAGTAACGTCACCGATACCAAGACGAATAATTGG
Source organism: Candidatus Fimenecus sp. (assembly GCA_045591625.1). Lineage (GTDB taxonomy): Bacteria > Bacillota > Clostridia > Oscillospirales > Acutalibacteraceae > Fimenecus. Next base: position 19,460 of record JAZNTF010000200.1, on the reverse strand, counting down.
TTTGTCAGGGTTTGCCGCAACATAAGCATTTACCTTTTTAGCAATATTTGAAAAAAGATATGAGCTCTGAATTTTTAAGAAATTGTCATTTATTTTCATATTTGTCCCTCCGAAAGAAGAATATATTTTAAAGGATTATTTTCAATATATTGCCATTTTTCGCTATAATCCTCTTGATTACGAATCACATGGTCATAATATCTCTGTTGCCATAACACAGATTTTTTATCACCTGTTTTTCTTCTGTATTCGCGTGTCGTGTAGGTTTTTAACCGCTTAACAACATCGCGTAGGGACAGACATCCTTGTCTGTCCGCATCTAACTCGTTTTTACCCATAAGAGTTACGATTAAATGTATATGATCAGGCATAATAACATATTTTTCAATCTCTACCTGATTATAATTCTCGTTTATATAATTTATTGTTTTTTCAATTTCAACACCCATTGGAAGAAGTTCAATTAGATATGGCAATTTGTTTCTTTGTGAGTTATTATAAGTGATTTTTGATAAAATCGGCTTCTTATTTGCAACACAAACAGTTACAAAATAACATCCTGCCTGTGAATAATCATACCCTTGCAAACGAATTGTTTTTCTGGTTGGTTTTTTATTCACTTTTTCATCTCCGTTCACAAGATAGTTTTCCACGGACAGACAAGGATGTCTGTCCCTACGCGTGTTTTATATATCTATCTTACCGTTAAACACACAAACTGCTTCACCTGTTAAATACACATTATCGTTTTCATTCCATTGGACGTTTAAAACACCACCTTTTGCTCGAATGATAATTTCACTATTTTTAGAACAAAATCCATTCATAACCGATGCTACGGCAACTGCGCAAGCACCTGTACCACAAGCAAGAGTTTCACCACTACCTCGTTCCCAGACCCTCATTTTTAAATGATTTTTATCAAGAAATTCTACAAACTCTGTATTGATTCTCTCCGGAAACACCTCGTGTCGTTCAAAAAGTGGACCGATTGTTTTCAAATCAAGTTTTTCAACATCATTACAAAACACCACACAATGGGGATTCCCCATTGAAACACAAGTAATTTCGTAATCCTTATTGTTGATATTCAATTTTTCTTGTTTCACAATACTTGTTCCATATCGTGTTGGAATCTGACGACCATTGAGTATGGGCTTACCCATATTAACTCTGCCACCAACGGCAAGTCCGTCTTCCCTGATTATCTCAACAGTCTTAATACCGCTGAGTGTCTCAACCAATATGGTCAAGTTTTGATTTTTATTGTCAAATATGTATTTAGCAGCACATCGCACTGCATTTCCACACATCTGAGCCCTTGAGCCGTCTGCATTATAAATATCCATAAAGCAATCGGCAATTGTCGACGGTTTTATCAATACAATTCCGTCTGCACCTATCCCAAAATGTCTGTCACTTAATTTTATCGACAATTCACAAGGGTTTTTAACTTCATCATTAAAACAATCAATGTAAATATAGTCGTTTCCTGCTCCGTGCATTTTGGTAAACTTCATTATAATATCCCCCACTGCATTTTTTTTATTTTATGCAGTGGGGACTTTGTCTTATGAATTATTCGTACAATGGATACTTCTTGCAGATTTCTGCAACACCGTTTGTAATGTATTCTTTCTGGTTTTCAAAATCTGTTGCTGCAAGGTAAATGAACTCAGCAATCTTGTCCATATCCTCAACCTGAAGACCTCTTGTTGTTACTGCAGGAGTACCGATTCTTACACCACTTGTAACAAATGGTTTTTCAGGGTCATTAGGAATAGCATTCTTGTTTGCTGTAATGTGAACTTCATCAAGTCTGTGTTCAAGTTCTTTACCTGTGATACCAACTGAACGAAGGTCAACAAGCATAAGGTGATTGTCTGTACCACCAGATACAAGATTAATTCCTCTCTTTGTAAGACCCTCTGCAAGAGCTTTTGCATTGTCAATAACTCTCTGTTGATATGCCTTGAAATCATCACTTAAAGCTTCACCGAAGCAAACTGCCTTACCTGCAATAATATGCATCAAAGGGCCACCCTGTGTACCCGGGAAAATAGCCTTGTTGAACTGCATACCGAATTCTTCATCCTTACAAAGAATGATACCACCACGAGGACCACGAAGAGTCTTGTGTGTTGTTGATGTAACAACATCAGCATAAGGTACAGGTGATGGGTGAAGACCCGCAGCCACAAGTCCTGCAATATGAGCCATATCAACCATTAAGTAGGCACCAACACTATGAGCAATGTTTGCCATTCTCTCAAAGTCGATAGTTCTTGGGTATGCAGAAGCACCTGCTACGATGAGCTTTGGTTTACACTCTTTCGCCTTTGCTTCAAAAGCATCATAATCAAGGAAACCATTTTCGTCAACACCATAAGGAACAAAATTATAGTATTTACCTGACATATTTACAGGTGAACCATGAGTGAGGTGACCACCTTCAGCAAGATTCATACCCATAACTGTGTCACCCGGCTGAATAAGAGCAAAGTAAACTGCCATATTTGCCTGTGCACCTGAATGTGGCTGAACATTTGCATAAGCCGCACCAAAAAGTTTCTTAAGTCTGTCACGAGCAATATCTTCTACGATATCAACATGCTGACATCCACCATAATATCTCTTTCCAGGGTAACCTTCTGCATACTTGTTTGTAAGCACACTACCCATAGCAGCCATAACTGCAGGTGAAACGATGTTTTCACTTGCAATAAGCTCAAGATTTTCTCTCTGTCTTTTAAGTTCAAGACCCATTGCAGCTGCAACTTCAGGGTCAGTATTATTTATAAATCCGATAGAATCAATTAAATTTTCGAACATATTTTCTATTTTCCTTTAATTATATATTTCCTGAATAGTTAGGAGCTTCCTTTGTAATATAAACGTCATGAGGATGGCTTTCCTTAAGACCTGCATTTGTAATTCTGATGAACTTTGTCTTTGTCTTAAGTTCTTCGATTGTAGCACAACCGCAGTAACCCATACCTGCTTTAAGACCACCCATAAGCTGATAGATTGTATCTGAAAGAGGTCCTTTGTAAGGAACACGTCCTTCAACACCTTCCGGAACAAGCTTCTTGTTGTTAGCCTGGAAGTATCTGTCCTTTGAACCATTGTTCATAGCAGCAATACTACCCATACCACGATAAACCTTGAACTGACGTCCCTGATAGATTTCGCTTTCACCCGGTGATTCTTCACAACCTGCAACAAGTGAACCAACCATAATAGCAGAAGCACCTGCGGCAATAGCTTTAACAATTTCGCCTGAGTATTTAATACCACCGTCAGCAATTACTGTAATACCATGTTTTACAGCTTCGTTTGCTGAATCATAAACAGCTGTAATCTGTGGAACACCGATACCTGCAACAACACGAGTTGTACAGATAGAACCAGGGCCGATACCAACCTTAACACAGTCTGCGCCTGCATCAATAAGAGCCTTTGTTGCTTCAGCAGTTGCAATATTACCGCCAATAAGAGGAAGGTCAGGATATGCAGCCTTAACCTTAGCAACAGCATTGATAATACCCTGGCTATGACCATGAGCAGAGTCAAGAGTAATCATATCAACACCTGCTTCAACAAGAGCTGCTACACGGTCAAGTACATCAGCAGTTGCACCAACTGCAGCACCGCAAAGAAGTCTGCCCATTGAGTCTCTTGCTGAGTTTGGATATTTAACAGCCTTTTCAATATCTTTTATTGTGATAAGACCTTTTAAGAAACCTGCTTCATCAACCAATGGAAGCTTTTCAATCTTATGTTGCATAAGAATTTTCTTTGCTTCGTCGTGGTTTGTACCAACAGGAGCAGTAACAAGACCTTCACTTGTCATATAATCCTTGATTTTACCGCTGTAATCAGCAATAAATCTCATATCACGGTTTGTGAGAATACCAACAAGCTTGCCATTTTCGTCACATACAGGAACACCTGAAATCTTATAACGATGCATAAGATTGTCAGCTTCCTGAACTGTATTTTCAGGAGATAAAAAGAATGGGTTGTTGATAACGCCGTTTTCACTTCTCTTAACCTTATCAACCTGTGCCCTCTGAGCTTCAATTGACATATTCTTATGGATAATACCAATACCGCCTTCACGAGCAATAGCAATAGCCATATTACTTTCAGTAACAGTATCCATAGCTGCTGTGATAACCGGTGTGTTTAATCTGATTGTTTTTGTAAGCTGTGTTGAAATATCAACATCGCTTGGAAGAACGTTGCTTTCTGCAGGAATGAGAAGCACGTCGTCAAAGGTAAGACCTTCTTTAACAAACTTGTCTGTCATATTTTATATCTCCTTCACATTAAAATTCTTTATAAAATAGAGAGAAACCAAATTGTTTCTCTCTATGGGCATACTTATTCTGCTGGGAAAAATGCCTTGTGAATTGCGCTGACTGCACGGTCAGCATCCTCAAGGGCAATAAGAACTGATATTTTGATTTCGCTTGTCGCAATCATATCAATGTTGATATCGCGCTCGTAGAGAGCCTCAAACATTTTTGAAGCTGTTCCCGGATGAGATTCCATACCTGCACCAACAATTGAAATCTTAGCAACTGATGTATCACAGATGATGTTTGCGTCATCAATATCAAATAAATTCTTTACACATTCAACAGTTTCGTCTGCATTGCTCTTTGATACAGTGAATGTAATATCCTTTGTACTGTCACGACCAACAGACTGTAAAATAATATCAACATTTATCTTATGCTTTGCAAGAACATCGAAAAGCTTGAAAGCCACACCAGGTGTGTTTGGAATTTGTGTAATTGAAATGCGTGCCACGTCAGTATCTTTTGTAACACCTCTGATAAGCATTTTTTCCATTTTGGTAACCTCCTTAACAATTGTACCGGGAACTCTCTTAAGACTTGAGAGAACTTCTAATTCAACATTATATTTTTTTGCCATTTCAACAGAACGGTTGTTTAAAACCTGTGCACCAAGAGTTGCTAATTCAAGCATTTCATCATAAGTGATTTCCTGAAGCTTTTTAGCATTATCAACTTTTCTTGGGTCTGCTGTATAAACACCTTCAACGTCTGTGAAAATCTGACAACGGTCAGCACGAAGAGCAGCGGCAATAGCAACCGCACTTGTATCTGAACCACCACGACCGAGAGTTGTAAGGTCATCGTATTTGTTAATTCCCTGGAAACCGGCTACAACAACAATGTTATGACGGTCAATTTCTGAACGAAGTCTGTCTGCCTTAACATTCTTAATTCTTGCTGTACCATAAGCAGAACTTGTATTAAAACCTGCCTGCCAACCAAGAAGTGAAACTACCGGGCAACCTAATTTTTCAATAGCCATTGCAAGGAGAGCAATTGAAATCTGTTCACCGGATGCCATAAGCATATCCATTTCTCTTTTTGATGGCTTAGAATTAATTTCATAAGCCTTTTCAATTAAATCATCTGTTGTATCACCCTGTGCTGAAACTACAACAACAACATCATTACCTTCACGATATGTGTCAGTAACAATCTGGGCAACATTCATAACTCTTTCGGCGTCACGAACACTTGAACCACCGAATTTCTGAACTATAAGTCCCATATATGTCCTCCTAAAGGTTTATTATCAATAATCAGTTACTCTGATAAGAGATTTTATGCTGATTGAATCAATACTGTTAAGCTTTTCTGTAAGTTCGCTTTCCACCATAGCTGAAGTAACGAATGCAAGTTCGTTTTCTTTACAGCCGTCAAATGAAAGAACTTCTACTTCACCAATTTCAGCAACAACATCTTCCAATGCCTTTGCCTTATCAACAACCTCTGCACGGATGTAAAGAGGAGTAACAGCTGATTTATAATCAACAACATAATTGTCCTCTGCGTCATCCCAGCCCATAGGCTTCTTTCTGTCAAGATTTCTTGCACAATCAATAACATCTGCAACAACCGCTGATGCTGTTGGAAGTTTACCTGCACCCTTACCATAGAAAACAACGTCACCCGTTGCATTACCACGAACAAGAATTGCATTGAAAACATCACTTACAGATGCCAACTGACTGCCACTCTTAACAATTGCAGGTGAAACCATAGCAAAAATCTTTCCGTTATCCATTTTCTTTGCACGACCAAGAAGTTTAATCACACCACCGTATGCACCGATATAAGCAACATCGTCAAGAGTGATTTTTGTGATACCTTCTGTATAAACAGAATCAGGATAAACATGCTTTCCGAAGCAAAGAGATGCAAGAATACAAATTTTTCTTCCTGCGTCATGTCCTTCAACGTCTGCTGTAGGGTCTTTTTCTGCATATCCGTTGTCCTGCGCAATTTTAAGTGCTTCTTCAAAACTCATATTCTTTTCAATCATCATTGTAAGAATAAAGTTTGTTGTACCGTTAAGGATACCGGCAACTTCGTCAAACTCATTTGCAGCAAGACACTGTGCAATCGGACGAATAATCGGAATACCGCCACCGACAGATGCTTCAAACAAGAAATTAACATTGTTTTCTGATGCATACTGTAACAGCTCATAGCCTTTTGCCGCAACGAGCTCCTTATTTGATGTTACAACGCTTTTACCAGCCTTAAGGCATGATGAAACAAATTCATAAGCAGGATGAAGTCCACCCATTGTTTCAACTACTACCTTAACATCATCATCGTTGAGAATTATATTAAAATCCTTTATCATTTTATCCTCATGAGGGTCTCCCGGGAAATCTCTGAGGTCAAGGATATATTTTACTTCCACTTCATTCTGTGTGCTTCTTTTTACAATACTGTCGTGGTTTTTTGTGATAACTTCAACTACACCTGAACCGACTGTACCGTAACCCATTACTGCAACATACATGAATTTTTCACATCCTAACTAACAGACCTTTTCTCAAAAAAAGGTATAATCAAGCATTATAAAAATACTTTTACATATTCTATCACAAAAGTTTATTTTAATAAAGGGGTAATATACAATATTTTTACAAGATTTTTTAACAAATTTTTAGAAAAATTTACATAAAATTATAGTTTTTAATTGATACTTATTAAAAAATAGTTTATTATATTAGTAAATCATTCTATTGGAGACAAATTATGACCGGAATTGAAAAAAAGCGTAATTTTATAATTAATACAATATACAGTGTAATCATCCTTATTCTTTTTTATCTGTTTTTCAAATATGCCTTCGGCACACTCCTTCCGCTAATCTGCGCTTTGGTGGCTGCTATGGCGTTACAGAAGCCTGTTAATTTTATTTGCAAAAAAACACCACTAAAAAAGGGTATTGTTTCTGCTGTTACTGTTTTATTCAGTTTCTTTTCAGTTATTGCACTTATAACCCTTGGTGCTATTTGGTTAGGGTCTGAACTTAAGGGCTTCGTTAAATATATCGTTGTACAATTTGAAGATATTCCCGCTCTTATCGACAACATTAAGGCATATTTAGCAAACATTCTTTCCTTCTTACCTGATAAACTGGAAACAACAGCCATCACATTTATAAGTGAAAAACTTGATTCACTTACAAGTTCCTCAAACAGGTCTTCATTTGATATCTCATCTTTTGATTTTTCTATGCTTTCTGCTCCGCTTTCAGGAATCTGGAATACAGCTAAACAAATCCCAACAACTCTTGTTTCAATTGTTGTAGCAGTTGTTGCTTGTTGCTTTATGACCGCTGATTTTGAATCTGTAAAAAATCTGTTTTTAGGTCTTTTCCACTCTGACAGCAGAAACAAAATTATCAGGGCAAAACGTCTTTTAATTCCTTCTCTCGGCAAAATGGTAAAAGCCTATATCCTTATAATCGGGGTAACCTTTACCGAATTGACTGTAGGACTTTTCATATTGAAGTTTTTGAATGTTTATGAAAGCAGTTACATTTTCATAATTGCCGCACTCACTGCAATTATTGATATTGTCCCTGTTTTAGGTACAGGTACGGTTCTTATTCCATGGTCCGTCTACAACTTCATTGTTGGAAATTATCCGCTTGCTATCGGCTTGCTTATAATCTATGTATGTATAACTGTTATTCGTCAGGTTATTGAACCTAAGCTTGTCGCTTCTCAATTAGGTCTTCCGCCGTTCTTAACTATTGTCTCCATGTTCATAGGTTCTCAGATTTTTGGTGTAATCGGCATTTTTATCCTTCCAATCACAATTGTTATGCTTAAATTGTTAAATGATGAAGGAATCATTCACATCACTCACAAACCACAAGAAAAATTGGAGGAAAAGAAATGATAGATATACACAGTCACGTTCTTTTCGACATCGATGACGGTGCAGAAGACCTCGACACATCCGTTGATATGTGTATGGATGCTTATAAAAACGGTTGTCGAACCTTAGTTCTTACTCCTCATTTCATAGATTACAAAAACATCGATGCTTTTATTAAAGAAAGAGATGAAAAAATACGAATTCTTCGCAAAATTCTGTCAGCGGAAGGAATCCACCTCAAACTTCTCTCAGGCGCTGAACTTTTCCTGAATGATAAAATCTTTCACGCACCAAATCTTGACCAACTCACCATTAATGGTACAAAATATATTCTTTGTGAAATGCCTTTAGGTTCTTTTAACACACGTCATGTCACAATGTGGTTTAATGAGCTTATTAAAAGGGGATACAAACCGATTCTTGCACATCCTGAAAGATATTATGAATTTCATCAGGACTACACCCTTATTGATGATTTGATTCAATTAGGAGTCCTTTTTCAGGTAAATCTTGATAGCCTTATAGGTTCTAACGGACTTGATGCGCAAGGTATGGGAATTGATATGATTTGTCGAAATATTGCACACTTTATTGCAAGTGATGCCCATGATTTAATTTTTCGACACACAAGATTAATGGAAAAAATCGATTATATCCCGGGCGATGTTGACGAAAATCTTATTGAAAAATGTCTTGTAACAAATCCCGGAAAAATCATAGAAAATCAACCAATATAAAAAACTCCTGTGATTAAAATCACAGGAGTTTTGCTTTTTTAAAGTTCATCCCAACCAATGGAGTCTTTAATTTCTTCTTTTGCTCGTTCACCAACCACAACCTGAAGAATCATTCGTGCATCTATAGCTGTTACATTACCATCTTTATTCATATCTGCCAACTGTGTCTGGTCATAGTCCAATCTTTCATCATTAACGTAGATACGTAACACTTCACGTGCATCTAAAGCTGTAACGTCTCCATCACCATTAATATCGCCTCTATATTTTTTATCAGCTGCAAATGCCATCACTGTAGCTGACAAGACAATAACAATAGCTAAAACAAGTGCAATTACTTTTTTCATAATTTTTCACCTTTCCCATATTATTATGTACACCTAAATTAAATCATATTACAATTCTTTTGTCAAGTGAAACAAACCTTCTGAATAACTTCCTTATTTTTGAATTCTGTGCTTAAAGAAATCTGCTATTTCCTGATTTGCCTCATCTCCATAAACCGAAAATGGGTCTATAACATTAAAAACATGAGTTAATTCTTTACCGTCAAGCTTATCTGTAAAGTCGCGGAAACGATATTCTACACCATTTATGTCCAATATTTTCTTTAATTTATATGCTTGGCTTCTTATAAAATCCGCACTTGCCGTATTTACATAAAATGGCGGAAAATCCTTTGATGCTATTCTGTTCACATCAAGATATTTTCTGTAGGGACTCTTTTTTGATTTTTCGCCCAAAAGAATCGGCACATTAACATTCATTAAAAAATCAGGACTTAACAAAGCCACCGCGGGGCAAATAGCTGCAACAGCCCTGAAATTAAAACCTACATACTCTACGCCAAAATCTTTCTGCATATCTTCGTTAAGATTGACTGCCGTTGTAACACAGGCAAAATGTCCGCCTGCAGAATCTCCTGCAAGGAAAATATTGTTCATATCAGCAGGATATTCTGATAAATTTTCACCAAGCCATTTAAGTGCTGCAAAAATGTCTCTAATTTGGTCATCGAAAAGGAAATCACCTGCCAGACGATAATTTATAGATGCAACAAGAAATCCTTTCTGTGCAAGCTTAAGACAGAAATATTTGTTGATTTCCTTATAACCATACATCCATCCGCCACCGTGAATATCTATTATCACAGGAAGTTTTTCTGTGGTGTTTTCGGGATAGTAAATATCAAGAAGATGTGCTCTTTGTCCATCGTCTATATATGGAATATCCAGAATTTGAGTTAAGCCCTCCGGCTCTGTTTGTGATGCTATTCTTTTAGCATCCATTTTTTCTGTGTTTTTCCAGTTCTTTTCAAGAATAGGTCTTAAAATATACACTTTTCATTCTCCCTTTACGGATGTGGGTCACCATTACGATAAGCTTCCATAATATCACGAAAAACCTCACCATTTGTCGGTGGTGTCCATGTTATGGCATCCGCACCCGCTTGTATAGTCGCTTTTATTGTTTCCTCTGTTGGTCCACCGGTTGCCATTATAGGCACATCCGGGAACTTTTCACGAATTTTTGCAACAAGCTCCGGTGTTTTTGCGGCCGCTGATACATTCAAAATCTGTGCACCGGCCTCAAGTCTTGCTTCCACATTTTCTTCTTTTACTACTGTAATAACAACAGGCAAATCAATTGTTTTAGAAACCTCACGGATTGTGTCATTGGATGTTGGGGCATTAAGCACAACACCCGTTGCACCTTGATACTCGGCATGTCTCGCAAGATTTATAACCCGTTCTCCTTTTGTGAGGCCTCCACCAACACCCACAAAAACCGGACAATCAGCAACCATCATCACCGCTTGTGTGATAACCGGTTGTGGTGTGAAAGGATAGACAGCAATAACTGCATCCGCATTACAATTTCTTATAATGCTTACATCCGTTGAAAATACAATAGATTTTATTCTTCTTCCAAAAAGCTTGATTCCTTTACATTCATAAACCGATTCCGGCACATCAATTCTAAAATCTCTTAGGTATCCTTTAATTTCGTTCATCGTTATTTCCTTCTGCTCTTAATATTATTTACGAATATTTTACATTACAATTGTTACTAAATTGTGTTAGCAGTATTAGAAACCTGTAAACTGTTAATTTTTTTGCCTACCATTCGTCCCAGTTGTCTGTATTCAGGATTATTAAAAAACTCTTTCTCTTCCATCAATTCTCTTGCTAACTCCTGAGTCTGCATAAGGATTTTTGTGTCGTTCAAAATGTCGGCAATTCTTAATTTCGGAAGGCCATGCTGACGTGTACCAAAAAAGTCACCCGGGCCTCTCAGTTTCAGGTCTTCATCAGCAATTTTGAATCCGTCCGTTGTTTCACACATGATTTTCATTCGTGCCTTTGACTCTTCACCGATAGCGTCCGTTACAAGAATGCAATGTGATTTTGCCTTTCCTCTGCCCACACGACCTCGTAACTGATGGAGCTGTGACAAACCAAAACGTTCAGCATTTTCTATAACCATAATTACGGCATTCGGCACATCAACACCAACCTCTATAACAACAGTTGAAATAAGCAATTGGGTTTCACCGTTTTTAAATTTCATCATCACTTCATCTTTTTTCTTCGGTGTCATTTTCCCGTGAAGCAAATCAAGCTTATAGCCGTTAAAAGGACCTTGAGCTTTTTTATAATACTCTTCTGCAGACATAATACCCTGCATAAGCTCACTTTCTTCTACAAGAGGACAAACAATATACGCCTGATAGCCCATATCAAGATGATTTCTTATAAAATCAAACATTGCACCTCGTTTACCAGACTTTACTGCATATGTATCGATTTTTTGTCTTCCCGGAGGCAATTCATCAAGCACCGATACCTTCAAATCACCAAAGAATATTAAAGCAAGTGTTCGTGGAATAGGTGTTGCAGACATTACATAAACGTGAGGATTTTCACCTTTACTGCAAAGACCGGTCCTTTGTTTTACACCAAAACGATGTTGTTCGTCAGTTATAACAAGACCTAATCGGTTGAACTCAACATCCTCCTGAATAATGGCGTGAGTACCGATAATCAAATCTATTTCCCCATTTTTTAGTTTTTCTTTAATTTCCTTTTTTTCCTTTGCCTTAGTACTGCCAACGAGCAATTCACATTTAATCCCTGTGTTTTCAAAAAGCTTTACAAATGTTTCAAAATGCTGTGTTGCCAAAACTTCGGTAGGAGCCATCAAGGCTGATTGCATACCATTTTTCGAAGCAGTATAAACAATTGATGCCGCAACAGCTGTTTTACCGCTACCAACATCACCTTGTAAAAGTCTGTTCATCTGCTTTCCGCTTTGCATATCAGAAACAGCCTCTTCGACAGCTCTTTTCTGAGCATTTGTAGGTGAGAATGGTAAAATACCAAAAAATTCTTCTGTATAGTTTTCTTTTATAATATTGTTTGTTGTTATTTCTGTATTTTCATTTTTAAGACAGAGCAGACTCAATTGTAAAATAAATAATTCGTCAAAAATAAGTCTGTCCCTTGCCTTTTGTAAAGAATCATCATCTTTTGGAAAATGTATATCTCTTATAGCGGTATCAAGAGAAACCAAACCATATCGATTTATAATGCTTTCCGGCAGATATTCCGGTATTTCATCGATACTTCTCAATGCATTCTGTACTGCAGACTGAATTGTTTTGGACGCAATTTCTTTTGTCTGGGGATATATCGGTCGGATTTCCATACTTTGTGATGTTTTCATGAACATTGGTGAAATCATTTCTCGGGCAGAAAATTTACCCAAAGTAATTTTTCCGTAAAAAAGATATTCTTCTCCACTTTTCAGCATCTTATCTATATATTTATTATTAAAATAAGTTGCTGCAACAACGTCATCACCGTCTGTAATTGTTGCTTTTGCAATCGTCATTCCGCCACGCACACGTTCGTTTTTCACCGGAAACATTACAGTGCCTTTAATACATACATTTTCACCTATAACACACTGTGAAATCGGTAAAATTTTACTCCAATCCTCATAAACACGTGGATAAAACCGCAAAAGTTCCCCGACTGTTGACACACCAATTGAGCGAAACGCCTTTGCTCGGGTTTCGCCAATACCCTTGATGTATTTTATGTCATCGGAGAACTTCATAATTTCACCTTATATTCCACTGTATAAACTGTATGGCATTTCTTTAAGATTAAGCTTGATTTCATTAGATGTAAGAACATATCCTTTTCTGAAAACAACTGGGATAAACGGATAATACTCAGCAAATGTTTCGTAATATGTTGTTGCTGTTATCTCTCCGGCACGATATTTGAAATATTCCTTTGCAACCTCTTCATCCACATCTATTCCTGCACTCAAAACATTTCCTTCGGTAAAAAATCCTGAAATATCCATTGAGTAATCAAGCTTTACTTCACCAATATACATATCAAATGTTCCTGCTTTTATCTGTGCCACATAATCCTCAAAGGGCAATGGCTGGACTGTTATTAAAAATCCGCACTCGTTCAAAGCATCCGCAATATTATAAGCTGCTGCTAAACGGAACTTGTTTTCTTTGTTTACTATAAGAGTAAAAGACAAAACATAGGCTCCGTTTGTTTTTGCATCACCGGAATCATTTGTGTAACCACATCGGTCAATAATATTTCTTGCCAACTCTATGTCACCAACAGTATTAACCGCAGTAACACCACCCGCCAAATTACTTGCAGGGTTTATCGGAAGCTTTACCGGTGCAGCATGACCCTGATATGAAGACAATGCAATCTTATCACTATCAAGTCTTGCTGCGATGGCGTTTCTGATATATCGGTTAAGTGCTCCATTTTCACTATTCAATCCAAGATACACCATATTGTTTAATTGTATATCATTTTTCAACAATGAGGTTGTAGTATAATTACATTCAGACAAATCATCAAAAAACACATCTGTAACACCTATAGTTATAGCATTTTCCGCACTTTCCCTTGTCCCGATTGGTGAAAGGCGAATTGCCTTTCCGCTATCAGAAACACTTATAATTTTACTATCTGAATAATAATAACTACCACTTCCCGTTGGTATAGCATCCTCATCGTCGGCTGTACCGGATTTAACAATCGGGAAATCAAGCTTTCCATATACATATACATCGCTGTGTGTCAATGTGAAGTTAACTGTATACTGTCCGACTGCCTCTGCCGCTTTAACACCATTAAGGCTTTCACCCCATGCATAGGAGTCCTTCGCCTTATTAAACGAATATACTACATCGTCTGCTGTTATTGCCGGAAAACCTTTACAAGCAACACCCTGACGAATTTTAACAGTCGCAATGTTTTCTGTTACTTGTATACTTTCTGCAATCACACCTTTTGCAATATATGTGCTATCTGTTGAATAAAGTGGTTGAAACAACAATGCACAGATATAAAGGTTTTCGTAACTTTGTGCAAAATACGGATTTAAGCCATCCGCCTCATTATATGGCAGAGCAATTTTATCTGCATAAGAACTGCTATTTTGTTGAGAAGTAGCTGACGAATCTTCTTTTTGTCCTGAACAAGCAGAAAAAAGCAGACAAATGCTCAAAATCAATGCTACTATTCTGGTTGTCTTTTTCATCTGCTCACCTCACAGTTATTGCCTCAATATCAACTGTTTTTCCACTGTCCTTGTCAATACAGAATACACAGCCTTGCATAAAACAAGGGGTATTCGCAGTTTCAAACATTGTGGAAAAGCCTTTTCTGAATTTTTCAATAATTATTTCTTTCTTTACTCCGAGAACTGATTCCTCAGGACCTGTCATACCCAAATCAGTAATGTATCCTGTTCCGCCGGATAAAATTTGAGCATCGGATGTCTGCACATGTGTATGCGTACCAAAAACCGCACTTACTTTTCCGTCAAAAAAATATCCGAAGGCCTTTTTCTCTGCCGTAGCTTCTGCATGGAAATCCACAATAACAAGTTTTGTTTCTTTCTTGATTTCTTCCACTATCTTTTCTGCGGTTTCAAAAGGATCTGCGTGGCCCTCAAGCCACACTCTTCCCAAAAGATTTATGACCCCGAATTTATATGACCCCTTATCAATTATATCATAACCTCGACCCCATACGCCCTTTCCGAAGTTTGCGGGACGTATGATATTTTCCGTTTTATCAAGATAATCATATATTTCTCGTCTTTTAAGAGAATGATTGCCTCCGGTTATAAAATCTGCACCGCTTGTAAAAATATGTTCACAAGAATTCGGCAACATACCGTTTCCCACTGCAGAATTTTCACCATTTACAATGCAGATATCAATATT
Organism: Candidatus Fimenecus sp.; assembly: GCA_045591625.1. GTDB lineage: Bacteria > Bacillota > Clostridia > Oscillospirales > Acutalibacteraceae > Fimenecus. The sequence continues at coordinate 4,209 of JAZNTF010000200.1, read as the reverse complement.
ATTTTTCTTTTTATATTCCGGAAGTTTTTTGCGTAAGAAATCACAGCCGACCTGACCGACAACATCTCCAACACAAAGGATTTTAATTATGCGTGACATAGGCACACCGTTTCTATATATAAATTTAATTTATTTTGCCCCGAAGCCGTACTGACATCGGGGCATTTGAATTTGTTTTACTTTTTTATCACTTTGCAAAATCAATTACACGATTTTCACGTACAATATTGACCTTAATCTGACCCGGATATTCAAGTTCTTCTTCAATCTTCTTCGCAATATCACGAGCAACAATAACCATCTTTTCATCAGATACTGTTTCCGGATTAACCATAATTCTGATTTCACGACCAGCCTGAATTGCAAAAGACTTTTCAACACCTTCAAAAGATGTTGCGATTTCTTCAAGCTTTTCAAGACGTTTAATGTAATTCTGAACATTTTCACGACGAGCACCAGGACGAGCTGCAGAAATCGCATCTGCTGCCTGAACAAGCACTGCAACAATTGTCTTTGCTTCAATTTCACCGTGGTGAGCTGCAATAGCATGAACAATCTTGTCGTTTTCCTTATATTTCTTGGCAGCTTCAACACCAAGTTCAATATGAGTACCTTCAAATTCGCGGTCAAGAGCCTTACCAATATCGTGGAGAAGACCTGCTCTCTTAGCTTGTTTTACATCAGCACCAAGCTCCTGAGCCATAAGTCCTGCGATATATGAAACCTCGAGAGAGTGATTAAGTACATTCTGTCCGAAGCTTGTACGATATTTAAGTTTACCAAGCAATTTTACAAGTTCAGGATGAATACCATTAACACCGGCATCAACAACCGCTCTTTCACCTGTCTGCTTGATTGTCTGTTCTACCTCACGCTTTGCTTTCTCGTACATTTCCTCAATACGAGCAGGATGAACACGTCCGTCCTGAATAAGCTTTTCGAGAGTGAGTCTCGCAATCTCACGACGAACAGGGTCAAAGCTTGAAACAGTAATTGCTTCCGGAGTATCGTCAATAATAAGGTCAACACCGGTAATAGTTTCAAGAGTTCTGATATTACGTCCTTCACGACCAATAATTCTACCCTTCATTTCATCGTTTGGAAGAGCAACAACAGAAACTGTAGCCTCCGTTACATGGTCCGCTGCACAACGCTGAATAGCACCTGTGATAATTTCACGTGCAAGATTGTCGCTTTCATCACGGGTTCTCTGCTCAAAATCAAGGATTTTGAGAGCCTTTTCGTGAGTAAGTGACTCATCAAGTTCTTGCATGAGAAGAGCTTTTGCCTGTTCTTTTGAATAACCACTGATTTTTTCAAGCATTTCAAGTTGACTGCGTTTAATCATTTCAACTTCATCAATTCTTAATTCAGCTGCTTTAATTTTTTCAGCGAGTGCTTCTTCTTTCTTTTCAAGATTTTCTGTTTTCTTGTCAAGATTTTCTTCTTTTTGTACGATTCTTCGTTCTTGTCTTTGTACCTCTGCGCGTCTTTCACGAAGCTCTTTATCAACTTCGTTTCTTAACTTGTGTATTTCATCTTTAGCCTCAAGAATAGCTTCTTTTTTCTTACTTTCAGCAGTCTGTACCGCCTGATTGACAATTCTTAATGCTTCTTCATTAGCGGAGCCAATTTTAGCTTCTGCAACCTTTTTACGGTATACACCACCGACTACAAAACCTAATACTCCAAATACAACAGCAGAGACAACGGCAATAACGACAGCCACACCTACATTAATCATAGGTTTGTCCCTCCTAATAATAAATATTTAATTTCGATATATATATAAATATGTAAAGAAATTAAGTTGAATAAGTACAGAAAAATTTTTCCTCCATACTATCTATATTATTCTACACAAAAAAAGACATCGTGTCAAGAATATACAAAGCAAATTTTGCTTATTACACAATAAAAAAGCGGAGAAGATTTTCATCTTCCCCGCCAAAGCGTTTGAATTGCTTCTATTTATTTTTCGTAGTTTGCTGCTCTCTTGAAGAGTACTCTGAAGAAGCCTGCAAGTCTCTGTAAGAACTTAGCGTTTGCTGTTAATTCAACTGTATCAGATGTAATTTCGTTTCCGTCTGCATCAACTACTGTTGCAGTGAATGTTGTGATACCATCTGTACCTCTAACAGTTTTCTTTGCTTCAACCTTAACTGAACCATCTTCATATACTTCAACAATTTCAAAGTTTTCGTTGTCAACTGTCCACTCAACTGTTACGCCTTCAGCAACTTCGCCTTCAAATACCGGGTGAAGGATAATAGTATCTCTTGCTCTCAAAGTTGTAACACTTGGTTCAGCGATTTCAAATGTAAAGCTTACTGTCAAAGCAGGAACATAATCAGCAACATATACAGCACCACATTCGTTACATGTATATGTTGTATAACCCTGTGATGAGTATGTTGGTTTAGTTACAACCGGGTTGTCCTTACCATGCTCAGTTGCAGGAATTGTCTTCTGAACAACTGTCATATTCTTACACAATGTACATTGTTCACCATCTGTTAAACCAGTTGATGTACATGTTGCAGGTTTACCAGGAACAACAACTGTTGCAGGAGAACCGTCAGCATTCTTGTGATCAAGTGCAGGAGTTTCTTCTCTGTAGTTATCACCACAAACTGTACATGTGTGCTTGATAATAGCAGTTCTTGTACATGTAGCTGTTCTTAAAACTTCGTCTGTGTATGTATGACCAAGAGCTTCAACTTCGTCATCTGCGTATGTGTCGCCACAAACTGAACATGTGTATGTTGTGTAACCAGCTTCTGTACATGTAGGCTCTGTTACTACTGTTTCATAGTCATGATCTAAAACTTCAACTTCGTCATCTGTATATGTGTCGCCACAAACTGAACATGTGTATGTTGTATAACCAGCTTCTGTACATGTTGGCTCTGTTACAACTGCATCATACTTATGTCCTTCTGCAGGAATTGTTGTTGTTTCTCTTGAGATTTCTTCGCCACATACTGAACAATAAACTACTGTGTCGTATGAACCATCATTTGTGCAATCAGCATCAACGCTGTTTTCAACTACTGGCTCACCATCTGTATGACCTGTTGCCGGAACTTCGTCATCTGTGTATGTGTCACCACAAGCACATGTATATGTTGTATAACCAGCTTCTGTACATGTTGGCTCTGTTACAACTGCATCATAGTCGTGACCTGTTGCAGGAACAACAGTTGTTTCTCTTTCACCACAACCACAAGCCTTTGTTACATAACCATCTTCTGTACATGTAGCTGCTTTTTCGTCAACTACTGTTGCGTAAACGTGTTCACCTGTAGCAGAAACAGCTATTGTTTCACGGCTGAGTTCTTCACCACATACTGAACAGTAAACTACTGAATCGTATGAACCATTATCATTACATGTAGCTGCAACTTCGTTTTCAACTACTGCTTCAGCTTCTGTATGGCCAAGAGCGTCAACTGCATCAGATGTGTAATTATCGCCACATACTGAACATGTGTATGTTGTGTAACCAGCTTCTGTACATGTAGCATCTGTTACATCTGTTTCATATTTATGAGCTGCAGGAATTGTAACATCTTCTGTTCTGTCTACTTTACCACAAACAGTACAAGTATATGTAACCTTCTTAAGACCATCTACTGTACATGTTTCTGCTGTAATAACTTCTTCAGAAGCTGTTGTACTTGCGTGACCATTTGCACATGGGTCTTCACCAACTGTAGCTTTAGCAACTGCTGCAGTTGCATCGATGTCAGCTGCTGCGATGTTAGCTGTTGTTGTTGCTGTACCTGGATTCTTATAGTATTTCCATGTTGTCTGAACAGGAGAACCTGTAAGAGTACCAGTTGTGATAGCAGCATTAAGTGCTGTACCATCTGGTACATCATCTGCAACTACCAATGAAATTGTAAGAATTGGTTCATCAGCAACAAATTCGTCACCGCCAAAACCTGCTCTACTGTTAGAAACGTTATCATGTGAACCAGCTGAATTACGAGCTGCTGTAAATTTAATATAGTGGTCGTAAAGAGCTTGTTCTTCTGCTGTGTTTGCAGCATCAACCTTAGGTGCGATTGTTGTTGCAAGCCATGAAAGGTTTGTTGTACCATCTTTGTAGTATGCCCCAAACCAATCTGAAATTGTTGAATTTGCTCTAATGTCATCAAGTGTGTTGTCGTCCTGTGAAATCACAGCTGAGTTCAAACCAATAGC
>JAZNTF010000199.1:0-3717 GCA_045591625.1 Candidatus Fimenecus sp. | reverse complement strand
AAAAATTATGCTGACCCGAAAACAACAAATCTTAAATTCCCTGAGCAAAAACGAAATCTTATTTTCATTTATCTTGTGTCCATTGAAAACACATTCTTTTCAAAGGAGCTTGGTGGATATTTTGATGAAAACTATATGCCGGACCTTGCCAATCTTTCAAAAGAAGGTATAAGCTTTTCTCACGAAAAAAGCGGATTTGGAGGTCCGTCACGTACACCCGGTTCGGGTTGGTCGGTTGCAGCTATGGTTAATATGAGCACAGGACTTCCTATGAAGGTGCCTGTTGACGGAAACTCTTATGGTCAACCCGGCAACTTTCTTCCCGGTGCGACTGCTCTTGGTGATATTCTCCACGAGCAAGGCTATGAGCAATCCATTATGTTTGGTGCCGATGCAGCATTCGGCGGACTTAATTTCTTCTACGAATCCCATGGTGACTTCACTATTCTCGACCATAAGGGCGTTATAGAAAAAGGTTGGTTGCCTGAATATTATGATGTGTGGTGGGGCTATGAAGACGACAAGCTCTATGAATTTGCGAAGAGAGAATTAACACGTCTTTCAGGCACAAACAAACCTTTCCACTTTGTTATGGAAACCGCAGATACTCACGCCCCTGAAGGATATTTAAGTGAAAATGCAGAAAAGAAATATGACTCACAGTATGCAAACTGTATTTATTACAGTCAGTCCGAAGCAGTCAAATTTGTCCGTTGGATTCAGCAACAGGATTTCTATGAAAATACAACGGTTGTCATTGTGGGTGACCACTTGACTATGGCGGACTCCTTTGTTGCTGAAGTCAAGGATTATCATCGTACTGTGTACAACCTTTTCCTCAATGTGCCTGAAAATCTTTCCGATATACCTGTTAAATATACTTTTAACAGAAAGTGGGCTCCTTTTGATATGTTCCCTACTACATTGGCAAGCCTTGGGGTTGAAATTGAAGGAAATCGTCTTGGAATCGGTACAAATATGTTCTCAGGTGAGAAAACACTTTCTGAAAAAGACGGTTATTCGAAAGTGAACACGGAATTGTCAGACCGCAGTACTTTCTATAATAACAATATTCTTGTTAAACCAAAAGATACTGACGAATAAATAATCAATATGAAACGGGTGTGAAAAATTATGAAGAACAAGACAGACAAAAGAGGTAACAAAAAAATGGTATTAAAAATACTTGCTATCATTTTAGGTGTTTTTGTGGTTATCGGAATCTCATTTACAATCGCAAATAAGATTTCTATCGGAAAAATGACAGATTACATTTCAAATATTGAAAAGATTTCTGTGGAAGACCCTGTTACCGTTGCAAAGGACAGTGAAGGCTTTTACACAATCACAACTGACCGCGACCTTAAGATTATGCAGCTCACTGACCTTCATATAGGTGGTGGCGTAATGTCACAAAAGGACGACAAAAAGGTTATACATGCAATTGTATCAATGGTTAAGGAAGAAAAGCCTGATGTTGTTATTATTTCCGGTGACATCAGTTATCCTGTGCCTTTTACTGCATTCACATTCAACAATCAGTATGCTGCAACAATTTGTGCTACTCTTATGGAGCAGTTGGGAGTTTACTGGACACCTACCTTCGGCAACCACGATTCAGAAATCTATTCAATTTACAATCGTGAAAAAATGGGTGATTTTTATGCCGATGAAAAATGGGAAAACTGTCTTTTCCTCAAAGGTGACGAAAACATCAGTGGTTACGGAAACAATGTAATCAAGGTTAAAAACAGTGATGGTGTTATCACTCAGGCTCTTTTCACAATTGACTCAAATGACTATCCTAAGGAAAATCCTTTTACCGGCATCGTGGCAGGTTTTACAGGTAATTATGATAATATCCACGAAGAACAGATTGAGTGGTATAAAAAAGCTTGTGAAAATCTTAATGCAGAAAACAAGGCAGTTATCGAAAAACTCTCTGATGAAAGTAAAAAAGCAGAGAATCTTGAGAAATATGGTCTTGTAAAATCTCTTGTGTTTATGCACATTCCTCCGGTTGAATATGCTGACGCTTGGAACGAATTTAAAAACAACGGATACAAGGATACAGAAAATGTTAAGTATTTTTACGGCACACAGGGTGAAAAAGTATGTCACCCGAGAGTTGACGACAATTTCTTTGAAACTGCAGTTGAAATGAAGAGCACACAGGGTATGTTTGTGGGTCACGACCACATTAATATCTTCTCTGTTGAATACAAGGGAATCCGTCTTACATACGGTATGAGCATTGACTATGTTGCTTACGGCGACATTGATGAAGTTGGTACACAGCGTGGTTGCACAATGATTACGGTTAAACCTGACGGCTCATTTGACTGCCACCCTGAAAACTACTATCAGGACAAATATGAAAATCCTGACAAGGAAAAAGTTACAATGCAGGTATTGAATGAGGAGTTCAACTAAATGCTTATTGTTATAATTCTTCTAATTGCCATAATGTGCTCAGGACTCAGTGTCCGTGGCAGAAATGAGTTTTATGAGGACTATTGTTCACACAAAAACACAACAACGGTCAATGCGATTTTTTCAATACTTATTTTCTTAAGTCACGCCGCATCCTATGTTGACCTTAACAACACATTTGACCAGCCTTATCTTGATATAAGAAAGTTTTTGGGTCAGGGTGTTGTGGTAACTTATCTTTTCTATTCAGGCTACGGAATTATGACATCCATACTTAAAAAGAAATATGAGTATGTCAAATCATTGCCTGTGAACAGACTTTTTAAGACCTGGTTGCATTTTGCCATTATTCTCGTGCTTTATATCATTCTTTCATTCATCACAAAGGCTGACTATACAATTGACCGTTATCTTATAGCGTTTACAGGGCTTAAGAGTATCGGCAACAGCTGTTGGTATATGTTTGTCACATTTGCACTTTACATACTTGTGATTATCGGCTTCTCAATCTTCAGAAAATCACAGAAACTGGGATTTGTAGCAACCGTACTGCTTATAATCGGCTTTGTGTATATTGAAAAGAATGTGATGAAGCTTGACATTATCTTCTATGACACAATTCTCTGCTTCCCGCTGGGTATGATTTTTGCAATGGTAAAGCCGTATATCGACAAAGTTCTTATGAAAAACGATATTATATGGACAATCGCTCTTTGCGGAATTTTCACATTGTTTATGTACTTTGCACAGCATAAGAGAGATACACTCAATCATCTCATTATCTTCTACGGACTTATTCCTGTTGTGATTACGGTGCTTATGATGAAGGTCAACATAAAGAGCTCTGTTCTTGACTGGTTCGGAAGTCATATCTTCAGTTTCTTTATGCTCCAGAGAATTCCTATGCGGTTACTGCAATACTTAGGATATAACGGTAACAGTTATCTGTTTATTGCAATAAGTTTCCTTGCATCCGTAGTAATTGCAACAATATTCGACGAATGTATGCTAAAGCTTGATAAAGTGATTTTCAAAAAGAAAAATTAACAGTTAAACAACTAAAGAGCCTTTCACAAGGAGGCTCTTTTTTGTTGGTGAATTTAGTTTTGTAAATGATTGTATTTTAATCAAATTATAATTTGTCGGTGAATTTGAACTCTACAGTAAAGCAACCGTAACAGTGCGTTGCTACGAAACCATCTTAGCTGCATCTATTGATGTTCCCATTTTTCTATCTTCCAAGGAAATCGTAGCTTACCTTAAAGCGGAAGGTATTATTGATGA
>JAZNTF010000198.1:0-13279 GCA_045591625.1 Candidatus Fimenecus sp. | reverse complement strand
CAATCACAGAAAACAAACTGTTTGATGAAATGACAGCGGATAATGAATATATTTCTCTTATTTCAATAGGTCATGTTCACAGTAACAATATGTGTCATTTTTATAACGGCAGATATTATCAGTTGAGTAGCATTAGTGGATATAATGCATCACATCCCGAAGATTTAATTCCGTCATGCACATTGACGATAATTGATGTAACAGAAGAAAACGCAAAAAGAATGTATCATTTTGAAAAAGTAGTAGCATAAAATATGACATAAAAGCAAAACGGACAGATGGTTAATCTGTCCGTTTTATTTTGTTCTTTACGCTTATTTAATTGGTGAGATTCGGAATGTGTATGTATATTCCTTATTTGGTTTCATCTGATATTTTTCACGAACCTGTGCGTCACCCGGCATATCGCCACCGACACCGATTTGATTCAAGTCAACATTGAATGTTGTGATGTCGTAGTGCGGTAATTCGTGGATGTGCTTTGCAAGGTGTAACTGGTCCTGAGTATAGTGCCATGCACTGAAACAGATTGGTGTTTCACCCATAGCCTCAAAACGAAGACCCTGATTTTCCTTGTTTCTGATTTCAACCCATCTTACATCAGTACGGTTACCGTTTTCCTGTGGTCTCATATAGTGATGTTCAAGGTCAGCAACACTCTTTTCGTGAAGAGTAATCTTACCGCCTGTCTTACGGTCGAAATATGTTTCCTGTGGACCACGGCCATACCATTTAACCTGGTCAAATTCACGAAGAAGTCCCATCATTGTACCGAAACGAGTAAGGTTCATACCCTTTGGAGTACCTGTATGAGTAACTTCAACACTACCGTCAGCATTTACTACAAATGTTGATGTTACACCTGAGAAGAACTGAACGTTCCAATCAATATTAATAACAACCTGACCATTACCGTTCTTTGTAACACTCTTAAGTGAGCCCTTTGCACCCTTTGTAGCTCTCTGCCAGTTAAGATATGGTGTGAACGGAAGAAGGAAAGGAATGAAATTAAGATTTGAGAAGTCATTATCTGTAAGTGCACGGAAATAGTTAGGTGCAACTGCAGATTTTAAGAATTCCTTACCATCATATTTAAGTGATGTGATTTTACCACCATCAATTTTAAGTGAGAAGCCTTCACCATTAACGAAAATAGCATTGTTGTTCTTAACATAAGTAACATTACCGTCGTATGATTTTTCTTCTGCTTTTGCTTCTTTAACTACAAACTGGTCAAAGCTCTGCTCGTATCCTGCTTCGCACCAAGGCTTTGCAGTTTTGTTAAGGAATGAAACGATAAGAACGCATTCCTTTTCAGGAAGAGTAGTGAGGTCATAAGGGAGTGTAAAGTCAACCTGTGACTGTGGAGCACAGTTAATGTCAACAACACCACTCTGTACTTCTACACCCTCTGCCTGCAAGCTCCATTTGAATTCAATATCAGAAAGGTCAGTAAAGAGCTTCTTATTAATAAGAGTGAATTCACCCTTTGCCAAGTCCTTTTCTTTAACCTTGATTTCACAGTAAACTTTCTTAACCTCAAAGTATGATGGATGAGGCTTTCTGTCTGCTGTGATAATACCATTTGCATTGAAATATGTATTTGAACCTGTCATAGCAGTTGTGTTCGGAAGGTGAGTATATCTGCCCGGTTCATACTGTTCAAAGTCAGTACCATAAAGCCATTGGTCACCGTCTGGTGTCTTTTTACGGATAGCCTGGTCAACAAAGTCCCAGATATATCCGCCACACATATGGTCATGAGCTTCAAAATCATCCATATATTCCTGGAAGTTACCAAGGCTGTTTTCCATAGCGTGAGCATATTCGCAAAGGAGAATAGGTCTGCAGTAATCCTCTTTCTTGATTGGCTTTGAGTCAGCAGCAAGTGCATTTGCAATATTGTCATAAAGAGTGATTTCAATAGGCTCTTTGTTGCAAAGTTTCTTCATAACACTTTCAACAGGATACATTCTTGAAATAACGTCACTCTTTGTAAAGTTAAAGTCACCTTCATAATGGAATTGACGAGTTGAGTCAAGCTTAAGCGCAGCCTTCTTCATTTCCATAAAGTTGCTTCCATCACCGGCTTCGTTACCAAGTGACCACATGAATACACAAGCATGGTTTCTGTCACGAAGAACCATTCTTTCCATTCTGTCAACAACTGCATCTGTCCACACTGGGTTGTCACCCGGAACACCCTTACGACGAACACCGTGAGTTTCAAGGTCGCATTCGTCCATAACGTAGAAGCCATATTCGTCACAAAGCTCATAGAAATATGGGTCATCAGGATAATGTGAAGTACGGATAGAGTTTATATTCGCATTCTTCATAAAGTTCAAATCCTGATGGTATCTTTCCTTTGGAACGGCCCAACCGTTATCAGGGTCAAAGTCATGACGGTTAACACCACGAAGCATCAATGGTTTACCATTGAAAAGGAATTTTTCCCCGATGATTTCAACCTTCTTAAAACCGAAACGAATACATTTATATGTTGTCTTACCGTTAGCGGTAATGCTGATAAGGAGTTTATAAAGATATGGACTTTCAGCAGACCATTTCTTTGGATTTTTGATAAGTTTATTGAAATTGAGAGTTGCAGAACCGTCAAATTCTGCTTCACCGAGTGTGATTCTTTCGTCACCGTCAATGATTTCAGCCTTAACAGTTGCAGAACCATTACCTGCATAGTCAACAACTTTAACTTCAAGATTTGTGTTACTGTCCTTATATTCAGCATCAAGGTCAGTTGTGATGAAGAAATCACGGACACATTTTTTAGGTTCAGCAAATACATAAACCTCTCTGTAAAGACCGCAAAGAAGCCACATATCCTGATTTTCAAGATATGCACCGTCAGAGAAACGATAAACCTTAACAGCAACTCTGTTTGAGCCTTTTCTTGCAAACTTTGTGATGTTAAATTCGTGAGGAGTCATTGACCCCTGTGAATAACCAACAAATTCACCATTGAGATAAACCTCAATAGCTGACTTTGCAGCGCCGAAGTGCATAAAGATTTCCTGACCGTCAAAGCTTTCCGGCATATCGAAATCTCTTACATAAATACCGATTTCCTGCATATCGTGGTCGATTGACGGAATCTTGTTTTTGCTTCTGCTGATTGCACGACAGTATGTAGATGCATAGTAATATGGATAACTTTCAGTATCCTGACCAAGCTGCCATACTGACGGAACAGCAATGTCTCTCCAGAAAGACATATCAAAACTGTCTTTATAAAAGTCTGTCGGACAATTGTTAAGACCTCTTTGCCAATGGAATTTCCATGTGCCGTTAAGAGTCATTTTTGTAGCAGGAGCAACCCTGTCGAGCGCATCTGCTTCATTGTCATAAGAAAAGGCGATTACATGACCGTCTTCCTTATTCTTTTTGATGATTGCGGGATTTTCCCAATCGTAAGTGTAATTTCTCATATTTTACCTCCAACAAGGTTATTCACTTTTTGATGCTAAATATTCGATAAATTGCTTTGCGGTTCTCGGGCTTCTGCCACCGTTACGGAGTGCAAAAGATTCAGACTGAATTGCCAATTCATCTTTCGCAATACTTATATTATACTGCATAGCAAGATTTTCCACAATAGATAAATATAAATCTTTATTAGGTTTTGAAAAAGTAATTTTAAGACCAAATCTTGCAGAAAGACTCATAACCTCCTGAATTGTATCCTGAAGGTGAATATCGTCACCGTTTCTGTCACTGAAATTCTCTTTAACAAGATTTTTTCTGTTGCTTGTAGCATAAATTGCAAGGTTGTCTGTTTTGCCTGCAACGCCACCCTCGAGAATTGCTTTTAATGCACCAAAATCATTGTCGTTTGTAGAGAAGCTCAAGTCATCAATGAAGATAATGAACTTTAATGGATTGTCAGCAAGTTTTTCGATAACATCAGGCAATGAGTACAACTGATTTTTCTTGATTTCAATAAGACGAAGTCCCATATCCCAATACTCATTGACAATAGCCTTTATTGTACTGCTCTTGCCACTGCCTGCATCACCATAAAGAAGAACATTGTTACAAGGTCTTCCCTGTATCAAAGCCATTGTATTATCAATGACCTTTTGTCTTTCAAGCTCATATCCGCTCATCTGTGAAAGACGCTGTGGGTCAGGATATTTAACAGGGATAATTTCGCTATCCTTATATAAGAACATTCTGTGTGTGGCATAAATGCCGTATCCCGTTGTTTTAATGGAATCAATCTTTTTCATGTATTCATCCTTAACGGAAATATTGCTGTTTGTCCACTCCGGAAGATAAATATCAATGCTATATGCATCTGTTATATCTTTACATTTGAGTTGTGACAGCTCTTCGAAGAAATCGAGCTCACTCATAAGAGCCTTTTGCAGAAGGGGAGATGCCTGTCCTTTTGCAGATTGTCTTATATATATGTTTTCGTCGTTTTGTAAAAGATAATTTACATATTCGGTCAAATCCTCTGTTTTTTCGTAAAGTGCAGAAACGAAATCAGAATAAAAAGATAAAAAAGTAGTTTCATCCGATTTGTCACATTCAAGTAATCTGATAAGTGCAGAAATACATGAATCATTTGTTACATTTTTGAATATAGTAACAGCTTTTGCCATTAATGTTAACTTACTATAATCCTTCATAAAAACATCCTTAAATTTTTATATTAAAATTTTTTCAAAATTCTCAAATAGGTATTGACATATTGACTTGACTTGTTTATAATATTAAACTGCTATTAAAATGGAATTGTATACGCTGGAGCAATTTTTGTAAAAAGAATTTTACCACAAATGCTCACGAAAATCAAGGCGTAAAACAACTTTAATTTAGTAATCTCCACGCCTTATATACTATGTATATAGATGTAAGGCTCAGGAATAAAAAAATGAACGGAGAGTGATAAGCCCTATGGTAAATGTCAAAGAAGTAAAACTTGGCAGAAACACTCGTATGAGTTTCTCAAAAATCAATGAGGTTATGCAGATGCCTAATCTTATCGAGGTGCAGAAAAATTCATACAAGTGGTTCCTTGAAACAGGTCTTAAAGAGGTGTTCCGTGATATCGATGCCATCACCGATTACACAGGAAATCTCGAATTGACTTTTGTTGATTATCGTATGGACGATAAACCAAAGTACACTGTCAAGGAATGTAAAGAAAGAGATGCAACTTATGCTGCACCTCTCAGAGTTACAGCTCGTCTTTTTAATAAGGAAACAGGCGAGGTCAAGGAAAATGAAGTTTATATGGGCGATTTCCCACTGATGACAGACAGTGGTACATTTGTGATTAACGGTGCAGAGCGTGTTATTATTTCACAGCTCGTTCGTTCTCCAAGTGTGTATTACGGAATGACTCATGATAAGACAGGTAAAGAACTTTATACAACTACTGTTATCCCTAACCGTGGTGCTTGGCTTGAATATGAGACAGACCAGAATGACCTTTTCTATGTAAGAATAGATAAGAACAGAAAGATTTATATTACAACATTTATCCGTGCATTAGGTCTTAGTTCTAATGACGATATCCGTGAATTCTTCGGTTATGACGACAGAATTGAAGCAACTCTTGAAAAGGATACAACTGTTAATACTGAACAGGCTCTTATCGAAGTATATAAGAAGCTTCGTCCGGGTGAACCACCTGCACTTGAAACCGCACAGGCTCACCTTAACGGTCTTTTCTTTGATGCTCACAGATATGACTTATCACGAGTAGGAAGATATAAATATAACAAGAAACTCGGCGTTGCGTCACGTATCGAAGATAAGATAGTTAAAGAACCTGTTATCAGCCAGCTTACAGGTGAAATTATGGCTGAACCAGGTGATGTTATCAGCAGCGAACTTGCTTACAGAATTGAGCAGGAAGGTGTTGATACTGTAATCCTTGACGTTGACGGCAAGGAAGTGAAGGTGTTCTCAAATGGTATGGTTGACATCCAGGAATACGTTCCTATGTTTACAGAAGAAGAACTTGAAGAAATTGCTATCAACGAGAAAGTAAACTTCAAAGTTCTTATGGAAGTACTCGACAAATGTGGTGATGATAAGGAAGCGCTTAAAGAAGAAATGGCTCTTCGTGCTGATGACCTTATTCCAAAGCACATTACTGTTGAAGATATTTTTGCAACAATCAATTACCTTAACGGTCTCGCTGCTGGTGTTGGTGTAACAGACGATATCGACCATCTCGGTAACCGTCGTATCCGTTCAGTTGGTGAACTTCTTCAGAATCAGTTCAGAATCGGTTTTGCAAGAATGGAAAGAGTTGTAAAAGAGAGAATGACTCTTCAGGGCCAGGAACCTGATAAGGTGACTCCTGTTGCTCTTATCAACATCCGTCCTGTTATGGCAGCTATTAAGGAATTCTTTGGTTCATCTCCACTTTCTCAGTTCATGGACCAGACAAACCCACTTGCAGAACTTACACATAAGAGAAGACTTTCAGCACTTGGTCCTGGTGGTCTTTCTCGTGACCGTGCAGGTTTCGAAGTTCGAGACGTTCACTATTCACATTACGGTAGAATGTGTCCTATCGAAACTCCTGAAGGTCCAAACATCGGTCTTATCTCATACCTTGCAACATTCTCAAGAATTAACAAGTATGGTTTCATCGAAGCTCCTTTCAGAAGAATCGATAAAGAAACAGGTACAGTTCTTAATGAAGTTGAATATATGACTGCTGACGTTGAGGATAACTATGTTGTTGCTCAGGCTAACGAACCACTCGACGAAAACGGCAAATTCATCAATGCAAAGCTTACAGCTCGTCACAGAGAAAACTTCCTTGAAGTAGCTACTACAGAAGCTGACTATATGGACGTTTCTCCAAGAATGCTTGTTTCTGTTGCTACTGCAATGATTCCATTCCTTGAAAACGACGACGCTAACCGTGCTTTGATGGGTTCTAACATGCAACGTCAGGCTGTTCCTCTTCTCAGAACAGAGTCTCCAATCGTTGGTACAGGTATGGAATACAAGGCAGCTGTTGACTCAGGTACAGTTGTTCTTGCAAAACGTGCAGGTACAGTTACTCAAATGGATGCAAAGACTATTGCTATCACAACTGCTGATGGTGAGGTTGACAACTATGAGCTTATCAAGTTCATGCGTTCTAACCAGGGTACATGTATCAACCAGCGTCCAATCGTATCAATCGGTCAGGAAATTGAAGCAGGCGAGGTTATTGCTGACGGTCCTGCTACATCAAACGGTGAAATCTCCCTTGGTAAGAATGCTCTTATCGGCTTTATGACTTGGGAAGGTTATAACTACGAAGACGCGGTTCTCATTAACGAAAAACTCGTAAGAGAAGACGTTTATACATCAGTTCATATTGAAGAATATGAAATCGAAGCACGAGAAACAAAACTCGGTGCTGAAGATATTACAAGAGATATTCCAAACGTAGGTGAGGATGCTCTTAAAGACCTTGACGAAAACGGTATTATCCGTGTTGGTGCTGAGGTTCATTCAGGTGATATCCTTGTTGGTAAGGTTACACCTAAGGGTGAAACAGACGTTACAACAGCTGAAGAAAGAATTCTTCGTGCTATCTTTGGTGAAAAGGCTAAGGAAGTTCGTGATACTTCACTTCGTGTTCCTCACGGTGAATATGGTATTGTTGTTGACGTTGAAGTATTTACAAGAGAAAACAGTGATGAATTAAGTCCTGGTGTTAATAAGATTGTACGTTGCTATATTGCACAGAAGAGAAAACTCTCTGTTGGTGACAAGATGGCTGGTCGTCATGGTAACAAGGGTGTTGTGTCCCGAATTCTTCCACAGGAAGATATGCCATTCCTTGATGACGGTACTCCGCTTGACATCGTTCTTAACCCATTGGGCGTTCCTTCACGTATGAATATCGGTCAGGTTCTTGAAGTGCACCTCGGTTTTGCATACAGAAAACTTGGCCAGAAGATTGCTACTCCTGTATTTGACGGTGCTCACGAAGCTGATATCCGTGAAGCTCTTAAAGAAGCAGGTTACCGTGAAGATGGTAAGTCAATCCTTACTGACGGACGTACAGGTCAGAAATTTGATAACCCTGTTACAGTAGGTGTTATGTACTACCTTAAGCTCCATCACCTTGTTGACGATAAGATTCACGCTCGTTCAATCGGTCCATATGCTCTCGTTACACAGCAGCCACTTGGTGGTAAAGCACAGTTCGGTGGTCAGCGTTTCGGTGAAATGGAAGTTTGGGCTCTTGAAGCTTACGGTGCAGCATACACACTTCAGGAAATTCTTACAGTTAAATCTGACGACCTTACAGGACGTCGTAAAACATATGAGGCTATCGTTAAAGGTCTCAACATCCCTAAACCTGGTGTTCCGGAGTCTTTCAAGGTTCTCATCAAAGAACTTCAGGCATTGGCGCTTGATGTTCGAGTGCTTGATGAAGACGGTGAGGAAATTGACATTAAGAACGGTTTTGATAACGACGATTATGATGTAATTCCTCAGGCAGACCCTGATATTGAATTTGAAACAGTCAACGATGCAACTTATGACAACGGTTTCGTTCTCGATAGTGAGGATGGCGCTGAAATCGATGAAGACGATGACTCTGATTTCTATAGAGAACAGAGCTTCGGTTTTGACGATGACTTTGATTCAATGGATGACGAAGAGAATTATTGATTGATTAAAAGGAAGAAGGGCTACATTTAATGGAAAAGAAACCATTTGAAGCAATAAAAATCGGTCTTGCCTCTCCTGACCAGATAAGAGAATGGTCTTATGGTGAGGTTAAAAAGCCTGAAACAATAAACTATCGTACCTTAAAGCCTGAAAAAGATGGTCTTTACTGCGAAAGAATTTTTGGACCTCAGAAGGACCTTGAATGTCATTGTGGTAAGTATAAGAAAAACCATTTTAAAGGCAAGATTTGTGAACGTTGCGGCGTTGAAGTTACTAAAAAAGAAGTTCGTCGTGAGAGAATGGGTCACATTGAACTCGTTTCTCCTGTTTCACACATCTGGTACTTCAAGGGTATCCCGTCAAGAATGGGTCTTATCCTTGATATATCACCTCGTGACCTTGAAAAAGTACTTTATTTTGCAAAGTATATTGTTACAGACCCGGGTGATACAGAACTTGTTAAGAATCAGATTCTTACAGAAAAAGAATACGCTGATTATGTAGAAAAATATGATGATGAGTTTAAGGCAGCAATGGGTGCGGAAGCTATTAAAGAGCTTTTAGCAGAAGTTGATGTTGAAGCACTCTGTAACGAACTCCGTGAGGAGCTTCGTGATGCATCAGGTCAGAAGAGAACAAGAATCTTGAAGCGTCTTGAAGTAGCAGAAGCATTCAAGCAGTCAGGTAACCGTCCTGAATGGATGATTATGGATGTAATTCCTGTTATTCCACCTGATATCCGTCCTATGGTACAGCTTGACGGTGGTCGTTTTGCTACATCAGACCTTAATGACCTTTACAGAAGAGTTATCAACAGACACAACCGTCTTGCAAGACTTTTAGAACTTAATGCTCCTGATATTATCGTTCGTAATGAAAAGAGAATGCTTCAGGAAGCGGTTGACGCACTTATCGATAATGGTCGTCGTGGCAGACCTGTTACAGGTCCTAATAACAGAGCTTTAAAATCTCTTTCAGATATGCTTAAAGGTAAGCAAGGACGTTTCCGTCAGAACCTTCTCGGTAAGCGTGTTGACTATTCAGGTCGTTCAGTTATCGTTGTTGGTCCTGAGCTCAAGCTTTACCAGTGTGGTTTGCCTAAGGAAATGGCACTCGAACTCTTTAAGCCATTCGTTATGAAACGCCTTAACGAAAAGGGTGTTACAAATAACATTAAATCTGCAAAGAAAATGGTTGAACGTGCTACTACAGAAGTTTGGGATGCACTTGAAGAGGTTATCAAGGACCATCCTGTAATGCTTAACCGTGCTCCTACACTTCACAGACTTGGTATTCAGGCTTTCGAACCTGTCCTTGTTGAAGGTAGAGCTATTAAGCTTCATCCTCTTGTATGTACAGCTTTCAACGCCGACTTTGACGGTGACCAGATGGCTGTTCACGTACCTCTTTCAGCAGAAGCACAGGCTGAAGCAAGACTTCTTATGCTTGCTGCTAACAACCTTCTCAAGCCATCAGACGGTAAACCTGTTGCAGTTCCTACACAGGATATGATTCTTGGTTCTTACTACCTTACAATGATTAAGGAAGGCGAACCGGGTGAAGGTAAAGTTTTCCGTGATGTAAATGAAGCTATTATGGCTTATGATGAAGGTGATATTACACTTCATGCAAAAATTAAGATTCGTATGACTAAGGAAGTTCAGGGTGAAATGGTAACAACTCTCCTCGAAACAACTCTTGGTCGTGTGATTTTCAATAATCCTATTCCACAGGATTTAGGTTTTGTTGACAGAACTGACCCTGCAAATGCATTCGCACTTGAAGTTGACTTCCTTGTTAAGAAGGGCGGTCTTGGAAAGATTATTGATAAATGTATCAAGGTTCACGGCGTAACAATCGCTGCTGATATGCTTGATAAGATTAAGGCTCAGGGTCTTAAGTACTCAACAAAGAGTGGTATTACAGTTGCTGTTTGTGACGCTAAGATTCCTGAATCTAAGAAGGGACTTCTTGCAGATGCTGAAGCAAGAGTTGATGTAATCAATGATTACTACAACATGGGTCTTTATAGTTCTGAGGAACGTTCAAGAGCTGTTATCAAGGTTTGGGAAGATACAACAAATAATGTTTCTTCAGGTATCCTTGAAGGTCTTGGCGAAACAAACCCAATCTATATGATGGTTGACTCAGGTGCCCGTGGTTCTAAGGCTCAGCTTCGTCAGCTTGCTGGTATGCGTGGTCTTATTGCCAATACTGCAGGTAAAACAATCGAAGTTCCGATTCGTGCTAACTATCGTGAAGGTCTTAACGTTCTCGAATACTTTATTTCTTCCCGTGGTGCTCGTAAGGGTCTTGCCGATACAGCTCTTCGTACAGCTGACTCTGGTTATCTTACTCGTCGTCTTGTTGACGTTTCACAGGAAGTTATCATCCATCAGGAAGACTGTCATTGTAAGGATGGTATTGAGGTTTACGATATTACAGATGGTAAGGAAATGATCGAAAAGCTCAGCGAAAGACTTACAGGCAGATTCCTTCTTGAAGACTTCTATGATGCAGACGGTAATCTTGTTGCATCAAAGGATGAAATGATTACAGAAGAAAAGGCTCAGGTTGTTGCTGATATGGTTAATGCAAGAGAAAATCCTGCTGACCGTAGAATCAAGATTCGTTCACTCCTTACATGTGATGCAGAACATGGTGTATGTATCAAGTGTTATGGTGCAAACCTTGCAACAGGTGATCCGGTAACTGTTGGTGAAGCAGTTGGTATCATCGCTGCTCAGTCAATCGGTGAACCCGGTACACAGCTTACAATGAGAACATTCCATACCGGTGGTGTTGCTACAGGACAGGATATCACACAGGGTCTTCCTCGTGTTGAAGAATTGTTTGAAGCAAGAAAACCAAAGGTTCTTGCAATCCTTTCAGAAATCGACGGTATTCTTTCATTCCGTGAAATCAAGGGTAATGAACATATCGTTATTACTGACCACGAAAATGGCGATGAACGCTCATATATGATTCCTTATGGTTTCCATAAGAGATTTAATTCAGAAACAGACGAAAATGGTAACCCAATCTTTATTAAGAAGGGTACAGCCCTTACAGATGGTTCACCAAATCCAAACGATATTCTTGCAATCAGTGGTGTTGACGCTGTTCATGACTACCTTATCAAGGAAGTTCAGAGAACATACCGTAATCAGGGTGTTGATATCAACGATAAGCATATCGAAGTTATTGTTCGTCAGATGATGAGAAAACTTAAGGTTGCTGAAGCAGGTACAACAGACCTTCTTCCGGGTGCAACAACAGATAAGCGTGAATTTGCTCAGGCAAATGAAGCAGCTCGTCGTCGTTCAGAAGAAACAGGCGAAGCATTCGTTCCTGCAACATGCACACCGGTTCTTCTCGGTATCACAAAGGCATCTCTTGCAACAGATTCATTCTTGTCAGCAGCATCATTCCAGGAAACAACAAGAGTTCTTACAGATGCAGCTATCAAGGGTAAGATTGACCCACTTATGGGTCTTAAGGAAAATGTTATTATCGGTAAACTTCTTCCATCAGGTACTGGTATGAAGTGCTATAGTGAAGTTGAACTTGAAAAAACAATTTCTGATGTAGTTGTAGCAGAAGCTTAAATAAAACTATTAAACCTCGCAGTACATAAAGTATTGCGAGGTTTTTTCTTGGAAACAGATTGACATTTCATGAGAAATATGCTTAATTTATATATAAACAAAGGAATATGGTGGTATTTATGAAAAAATTTATTAAGAATCTTATTGCAATCACTTTGTGTCTTTCTATTTTTGGAGGTCAACAAGTGTTTGCCTGTGGTAATGGTATGGTGTCAACCTTGGATACTTTTTCAGATTTTACAAAAAGACTTGCCAGTGTTTTTGTCGGTAGCCAGAATGAACAAGCGGATATTGACTTCACTATTGAACAAGGCGAGATTTTCAAGGCAAGGGAATATTTCAAATCTTCTCACGCATCAACAATCGTAAAAATGCCAAACGGAAATCTTATGTCAGCCTTTTTTGCAGGTACAGCAGAAGGTAATAAGGATATAAGAATTTGGTACAGTATTTATGATGGTGAGTGGAGTGAACCAAAACAGATGGCTTCATCCGACCCGGTTGCTCATTGGAATCCTGTTCTCGTAAATTATGGTGATTATGTAAGACTTTATTATAAGGTTGGTATGGAAATTCCATATTGGGTTACAAAATATACAGATTCCTATGACAACGGTCAGACATGGAGTGAACCACAGGAACTTGTAGCAGGTGATACAAGTGGTGGCAGAGGTCCTGTAAAAAATAAGGTGCTTATTACAAAAAGTGGTAAAATAATTGCTCCTGCATCAACCGAACAAGGCGAATGGAAAGCATTTTTCGATATTTCTGAAGATGGTGGAAATACATGGACAAAAACAGACTTTGTTGTTGCAAAGGACAATAGAGGAAAAACTGTTGGTATGATTCAGCCAACTCTTTGGGAGGATAGTGAAGGCAATATCCATGCTATGTTCCGTACACAGGCAGGATGGATTTATCGTTCAGATTCAACGGATGGCGGATACACATGGTGTGAAGCATACAAAACAAGCTTCATGAACAATAATAGCGGTATTGACTGTGTC
>JAZNTF010000197.1:0-6375 GCA_045591625.1 Candidatus Fimenecus sp. | reverse complement strand
TCATTATTCAACTGCACGCGATGTGGCTATAATGAGTTGTGAATTGATGAAGCATAAAAGAATAAGATAATACACAACAATTTGGATGGACTCGCTTCGTAACGGTGAAACTCAGCTTGTAAATACCAATAAACTCATAAGATATTATGACGGTGCAACGGGACTTAAAACAGGCACAACCTCAAAGGCAGGATATTGTGTAAGCGCAACGGCAGAAAGGGAAGGAATGGAGCTTGTTGCTGTGGTTTTAGGTAGTGATAACAGTAGTGAACGATTTGAAGATGCCAAAAAAATGCTTAACTGGGGTTTTGCCAACTATTCAATTTATAAGCCGCAAATCGATAAAGCATTGATTACGGATGTTTCTGTTTTATATGGTGTACAGGAAATTATAAGTCCAAAGGTAGGCACAATAAAACCGATTCTGATAAAAAAGGGAATGGAGGAAAAAATAAGTCAGAATGTAGAGCTTTGTGCAGATGTAGAGGCACCTGTTGAAAAAAATCAGAGCCTTGGTACAATATGGTTTGAATTGGATGGTGAAAAAATCGGAGAATGCAGAATATTTAATGAAAATCGGGTGAAACGAAGAAGCGTAATGTTCATCTTTTCACTTTTGTGGTCCACTTTTGCAAAAAAATACTAAATATCTATTGAAAAAAATATGATTTTAGGGTAAAATAATAAAAACATTATATCAAAAAGCGAGGACTAATTCAAAATGGCGTTAAGACTTAACGATAAGTATGTTAAGAATTTTATTTCTGACGATGAAATTAAGGCTATGGCTTCTGCTGTAGAAGACGCTCATCAGAAAATCAATGATAAAAGTGGTGAAGGCTCTGACTTTTTAGGTTGGGTTGACCTTCCTGTAAATTATGATAAAGAAGAATTTGAAAGAATTAAGGTTGCAGCAGAGAAAATCAAGAATGATTCAAAAGCTCTTGTTGTAATCGGTATCGGTGGTTCATACCTCGGTGCTCGTGCTGCTATTGAATTCTGTACTTCACAGAATTATAACCTTATTTCAAAGGATACTCCGAACATTTACTTCAGCGGTAACTCAATCAGCGGTAATGCACTCAGTGAACTTGTTGATATGGTTAAGGATGTTGATTTCTCAATCAACGTTATTTCAAAATCAGGTACAACAACTGAACCTGCAATTGCTTTCCGTATTTTCCGTGACCTTCTTATCAAGAAGTACGGTGAAGAAGAGGCTACAAAGAGAATTTACGTTACAACTGATAAGGAAAAGGGTACTCTTAAGGAGTTCTCTGACAAGGCAGGTTACGAAACATTCGTAGTTCCTGATGATGTTGGTGGCAGATATTCAGTTCTTACTGCAGTTGGTCTTTTACCAATCGCAGTTGCCGGAATTGATATTGATAAAATGATGCAGGGTGCTAAAGATGCTCGTGAAGCATATAGCGTTTGTGATATTGAAAAGAACGATTGTTACAAATATGCTGCAATCCGTAATATCCTTCTCGGTAAGGGCAAGGCAGTTGAACTTATGGTTGCTTATGAGCCTGATTTCACAATGATGAATGAATGGTTCAAACAGCTCTTTGGTGAAAGCGAAGGTAAAGACAATAAGGGTATTTTCCCTGCAAGCGTTGTTTGCTCAACAGACCTTCACTCAATGGGTCAATACATTCAGGATGGTGTGAGAATGTTATTCGAAACATCTGTTATGTTTACAAAGCCTAAGAGAGAGGTTATAATAGAAGAAGATGAAGTGAATGCGGACGGACTTAACTTCCTTGCAGGTAAGACAATGGACTTCGTTAACCGTAAGGCATATCAGGGCACTCTTCTTGCTCACGTTGACGGTGGCGTACCTAATATCTGTATTGAAGCACCTGAGATGAATGAATACGAATTCGGTTATCTCGTTTACTTCTTTGAAAAGGCTTGTGCTGTTTCAGGTTATGTTTTAGGTGTTAACCCATTCAATCAGCCGGGTGTTGAAAGCTACAAAAAGAATATGTTTGCTCTTCTTGGTAAACCTGGATATGAAGCACAGCAGGCAGAACTTTTAGCAAGACTTGACTAAAATTAATTTTTAAAAGGGAAATGACCATTCTTAATAGGGATGGATAATAAATATATAGGAGGAGATAATATGATTTCTCTTATTATCGGTAAAAAAGGAACAGGAAAAACAAAGGTACTTGTAGAACGCGTTAATGACGCTGTTCACGTTTCAAGCGGTAACGTTGTATGCGTTGAAAAAGAAACAAAGCTTACATACGATGTAAATTATCGTGCAAGACTCGTTGCAACAGACGTTTTTGCAATAGCTGGTTATGATGCTTTTTATGGCTTCTTAAGCGGTATTTGTGCAGGTGACCACGATATCACTGATATTTTTGTTGATGCAACATACAGAATCGCAGAAGATACAGAAAGAACTGGTGAAGCTCTTGCAGCATTCCTTGCAAAGGTTAATGAGCTTTCAAAGATTTCTGATACAAACTTCACTTTCACAATTTCATCAGATGCTGAAGAACTTCCTGCAGCAATTTTTGAATATTGCGAAAAACTCAACTAATTCAGTAAAAAAAGAAATAATGGCTATCGATTAATACTCGATGGCCTTTTTTCTACGAATTCAATAAAAAAATCTTACTTTTTTGTTGACAAAAACGAAATATAAATATATAATATTTAACGCATGTGATGAGGAATGTTTTATGAATATTCAACTTGAACAGATTTTTAATCTTGAAGGCTCAAAAAAGGAATTCGATTTCTGCTTTGAACCAGAATACTCTCTTTCTGACGATATTTCACTTGACGCACCGGGTATTGCGGTTAGTGGTAAAATCGAGAATAACACGGGAATTGTGTCGTTGTCAGGAAGTGCTAAGTTTTCAGCAACCGTGGTTTGCAGTCGATGTGCCGAGAGCTTCAAAAAAGATTTTCAGGTGGAATTTGAGCATTTACTTGCTCAGAAACTCATCAACGAAGATAATGACGACTATATTGTTGTTGAAAATTCGGTGCTCGATTTGTCTTCATTGGTTTGTGAAGACATAATCTTTTCATTACCATTAAGATTTTTGTGTGATGAAGAGTGTAAGGGACTTTGTTCCAAATGTGGTAAAAATCTTAATAACAGTCCTTGTGATTGTAAAAAAGATGTTGACCCACGAATGGCAGCTTTATTACAGTTGCTTGATGATTAATCAATTATTTATTATATTATTATATTGAAGGAGGTGCCCCACATGGCAGTACCTAAGAGAAGAGTTTCAAAGACAAGAAGAGACAAGAGACGTTCAAACGTATGGAAGATGACAGCTCCTGAACTTGTAAAGTGCCCAAATTGCGGTGGTTACAAGAGACCTCACAGAGTATGTGGTGAATGCGGTCAGTATAAGGGCAGACAGGTTGTTGCTCTTAAAGAAGAGGCTTAATTCCTTTTAAATCATCTTTGTATTTAGGAAGGCGGAAAGAACGATTTCTCTCCGCCTTTTAGTCTTGCATAAAAATGGAGGTGAAGGCTTTGGCAGTAAAAATAAATAGTGTTAAACCTATGTCCATCTGTGCCTTGAAAGGCATTGTGCCAGGTGATGAACTCGTGAAAATCAACGGCAATGAGATTATGGATGTCCTTGATTACGATTTTTATATGGCAGAGTCAGATATCACCCTTACATTTAAGTGCAATGACGGAAAATACAAGGTCATAAAAACAAAGAATACAGATTGTGGACTACAGTTTGAAACTTATTTGATGGACAAGCAACATCATTGTAAGAATAAGTGTGTTTTCTGTTTTATCGACCAGTTGCCGAAGGGATTACGTGAAAGCCTATATTTCAAGGATGACGATAGTCGTCTTTCATTCCTTTTCGGTAATTATATTACCCTTACAAATATTTCTGAGCACGAAGTTGAGCGCATTATCAAAATGCACATCAGTCCGGTTAATATTTCCGTTCATACAATGAATCCTGAACTTCGTGTGCAGATGATGAAAAATAAAAATGCAGGAAAATGTCTTGATATTATTAAAAGACTTGCCGACGCAGGTATCTCAATGAATACTCAACTTGTTCTCTGTCCGGGAATTAACGACGGTGATGAATTAAAATACAGTATTGAGCAGTTATCTGCACTTTATCCTGCTGTACAAAGTATTGCAGCAGTTCCTGTGGGACTTACAAAGTTTCGTGATGGTTTGGAAAAACTTGAACCATATAATGAGAAGACAGCAGGGGAAACTATCGATATAATCGAAGAGTATTCACAAAAATTCCGTAAGGAGTTGGGTATTGGACTTTGCTATCCTGCCGATGAATTTTTTATAAAGGCAAAAAGGGAGTTGCCGTCTGCTGATTATTATGACGGTTATCCTCAGCTTGACAATGGCGTTGGTTTAGTTCGTTCTTTTTATGATGATTTTCTTGATGAAATCCAATATTGCAATGAAAAACCAACTCGCAAGAATGTAACACTTGCAACAGGAGCAGATTTTTATCCGTATCTTTATGACCTTTGCAAAAAGGCAGAGGAAAAATATAATATCGAAATCAATGTACGAAAAATAATCAATAATTTCTTTGGTGAAACTATTACGGTTTCAGGGCTTATAACAGGTATAGACCTTTATGAACAACTGAAAAATGACGATTTAGGTGAATATTTGTTGTTGCCGAGTTCAATGATTAGCGATTATACAAATCATACTGAAAATAAAAACAAATTCCTTGATGATATGACTGTTGAGGAATTGGAAGAAAGATTAAACACAAAAATCATTCTGACTAACGGTGACGGAGGTCAGCTTTTAAAAGATATTCTGGGGGTGGAATAATGGCAAAACCCGTAGTGGCGATTGTAGGTCGTCCAAATGTAGGTAAAAGTACACTTTTTAATAAGCTTATCGGTAAAAGACTTTCTATTGTTGACGATACACCGGGTGTAACTCGTGACAGAATTTACGGTGATTGTGAATGGCTCGGTCACGAAATGTTGCTTATTGATACAGGCGGTATCGAACCATATTCAGACGATATAATTCTTTCACAAATGCGTCGTCAGGCACAGCTTGCCATTGATAGTGCTGATGTTATCATCTTTGTTACTGATGTACGAACAGGTGTGGTTGCTACTGATGAAGAGGTTGCAACAATGCTTATCAAGAGCAATAAGCCAATTATCCTTTGCGTTAATAAGGCTGATTCATTGGGTGAGCCTCCTGCAGAGTTTTATGAGTTCTATAATTTAGGTCTTGGTGACCCTGTTCAGGTTTCTGCAGCTCATGGTCACGGTACAGGTGACTTGCTTGACAGAGTTCTTGAATATCTTCCTGATGATACAGAAACAGAAGAAGAAAACGATACTGTAAAGGTTGCGGTTATCGGTAAACCAAATGCAGGTAAATCATCTCTTATCAATAAAATCGCAGGTGAAGAACGAGTTATCGTTTCTAATATTGCAGGTACAACAAGAGATGCAACTGACACATATATCAATAATGAACACGGCTCATTTATGTTCATTGATACAGCAGGTCTCCGTAGAAAGAGCAAGGTTGAAGACCAGATTGAAAAGTATTCAGTAATTCGTGCTCGAATGGCAGTTGAAAGAGCCGATGTCTGTGTTATTATGATTGATGCAAACGAAGGCTTTACAGAACAGGATTCAAAGGTTGCAGGTATTGCCCACGAACTCGGTAAAGCTTGTATTATCGCAGTTAATAAATGGGATATTGTTGAAAAAGACGGTCAGACAATGGACAAATACCGTAAAAAGCTTATGGTGGATTTTTCATTCATGAGCTATGCGCCGATTATCTTTATTAGTGCTAAAACAGGTCAAAGAATCGATAGACTTTTTGAGCTTATTAAATTCGTTGATTCACAGAATGCAATGCGAATTTCAACAGGTAAACTCAACGATGTTCTTGCAAATGCAACAGCTCGTGTTCAGCCACCATCAGATAAAGGTAAGCGTCTTAAGATTTACTATATGACTCAGGCTTCAACACGTCCACCAACATTTGTGTGCTTTGTAAATAACAAGGACTTGTTCCATTATAGTTATCAGCGATATATCGATAACCAGATTCGTGAGGTTTTCGGCCTCGAGGGTACACCAACACGTTTCGTAATTCGTGAGCGTGATAAAAACAACAAAAAATAAAATATTCTGTATTGTACACATTGGCAGGCTTCTACGCCTGCCTTTTTTGTTTCAAATTATAATTTATCGGGGAAGTTATTGAGAACACAATACCTTGTAGGGGAGGGTCTCCGTGCCCTCCCGAACATATAATGCACACTTACGGGCAGGCACAGGTGCGGGTGTCCTGTGGACACCTCTGCGAAGCAGAAGCACCGACCGAACCGGTAGGTGAGA
>JAZNTF010000196.1:0-7479 GCA_045591625.1 Candidatus Fimenecus sp. | reverse complement strand
ACCGTGGTGAGCCTCGTCCCAGACCTCCTTATCCGGCAGTTAAGGGTCTTTTCGGCAAACCCACTACTGAAAATAACGTTGAAACCTTCGCAAATATTCCTCAGATTATTCTTCACGGTGCTGAGTTCTTCAACTCAATGGGTACAGAAACAAGTAAGGGTACTAAGGTTTTCGCTCTTGGCGGTAAAATCAATAATACAGGTCTTGTTGAAGTTCCTATGGGTACTACACTTCGTGAAATCGTTGAAGATATCGGTGGCGGTATTCCAAATGGTAAAAAATTCAAGGCTGCTCAGACAGGTGGTCCTTCAGGCGGATGTATCCCAGCTTCTCTTATGGATACACCAATCGACTACGATAACCTTACAGCAATCGGCTGTATGATGGGTTCAGGTGGTCTTATCGTAATGGACGAAGACAACTGTATGGTTGACATTGCTAAGTTCTTCCTTGACTTCACAGTTGATGAATCTTGCGGTAAGTGTACTCCTTGTCGTATCGGTACAAAGAGACTTCGTGAAATGCTCGAAAAGATTACTGATGGTAAGGCAACACTTAAAGACCTTGACGAACTTGAAGAGCTTTGCTACTACATCAAAGAAAACTCACTTTGCGGTCTTGGTCAGACAGCTCCAAACCCTGTTCTTGCAACTCTTAAATTCTTCCGTGACGAATATGTAGCTCACGTAGTTGATAAGACTTGTCCGGCTGGTGTTTGTAAGAAGCTTGTTAAGTACGAAATCGTTGCTGACGCTTGTAAGGGTTGTACACTCTGTGCTAGAAAGTGTCCTGTTGGCGCTATCACAGGTACAGTTAAGAACCCACACGAAATTGATGCTAATAATTGTATCAAGTGTGGCGTATGTATTGACTCATGTAAGTTTAATGCAATTATTAAGAAATAAGGAGAGTGCAAGATAATGGTAAATATTATAATTAACAATAGACCTTATTCAGTACCTAAGGGCAGCACTATCCTTGAAGCTGCTCGTTATGCAGGTATTGAAATCCCTACACTTTGCTACCTTAAGGACATCAATGAAATTGGTGCTTGCCGTATGTGTATGGTAGAAGTTAAGGGTGCAAGAAGCCTTGTTGCTGCTTGCGTATTCCCGGTTAATGAGGGAATGGAAATCTTCACAAATACAGAAAAGGTTAGACATTCAAGAAAATTAACTCTTGAACTTATCCTTTCAAATCATGACAGAAAATGTCTTTCTTGTGTACGCAGCGGAACTTGTGAGCTTCAGCAGCTTTGCAAGGAATTCGGTGTAGATATTGAAGACCGTTATGACGGTGAAATGGTTCGTTACAATTTCGACGATTCAGCTGCTCATATGGTAAGAGATAACAACAAGTGTATCCTTTGCCGTCGTTGTATCGCAGCTTGTGACCAGCAGGGTATTTCAGTTATCGGTGCTAATGCTCGTGGTTTTGATACTCACGTAAGCTCAGCATTTGATAAGGACCTTGCAGATGTTTCATGTATCTCTTGTGGTCAGTGTATTGTTAACTGCCCAACAGGTGCAATCGTTGAAAAGGATGATACAGATAAGGTTCTTGCAGCAATCAACGACCCTGAAAAGTTCGTTATTGTACAGACAGCTCCTTCAATCCGTGCAACTCTCGGTGAAGCATTCGGTATGCACATCGGTACAAACGTTGAAGGCAAAATGGTTGCAGCTCTTCGTAGACTTGGCTTTGACAAGGTATTTGATACAGACTTTGCAGCTGACCTTACAATTATGGAAGAAGCTAACGAGCTTATCGAAAGAGTTCAGAATGGTGGAACACTTCCAATGATTACATCTTGTTCACCGGGTTAGATTAAGTACTGTGAACACTACTATCCTGAACAGATTCCTCACCTTTCAAGCTGTAAATCACCACAGCAGATGTTTGGTGCAATTATGAAGACATACTATGCTGAAAAGCTCGGTATGGACCCTAAGAATATGGTTGTTGTTGGTATTATGCCATGTACAGCTAAGAAGTTTGAAACTCAGCGTGACGACCAGAATGCAGCAGGTGTTCCTGATGTTGATATTGCTCTTACAACAAGAGAACTTGCTCGTATGATTGAAAGCGCAGGTATCTTCTTCAAGCATCTTCCTGATGAAGAATTTGACCAGCCATTCGGCGAAAGCACAGGTGCATCAACAATCTTTGGTGCAACAGGTGGCGTTATGGAAGCTGCTCTTCGTACAGCAGTTGAAAAGCTTACAGGTGAAACACTCGCTGACGTTGATTTCACAGCAGTTCGTGGTATGGACGGCGTTAAGGAAGCTGAATATGATGTAGCAGGTAAGAAGATTAAGGTTGCAGTAGCTTCTGGTACAAAGAATGCTAAGGTTCTTATGGACCAGATTAAAGCAGGTACAAGCGAATATCTCTTCATCGAGATTATGGGTTGTCCTGGTGGTTGTATCAACGGTGGTGGTCAGCCAATTCAGCACGCTGTTGTTCGTAATTTCGTTGACCTTAAGGCTCGTCGTGCAGAAGCTCTTTACACAGCAGACAGAAACAATGCTGTAAGAAAGTCACATGAAAACGAAGCTATCAAGACTCTTTATACAGAGTACCTTGGTAAACCGGGTAGCCACAAGGCTCATGATATTCTTCACACATCTTATGTGGCAAGAAAGAAATATTAATTTCTTGAATAACTAAAAATGGACGGGGAGTACATTTCTGTGCTTCCCGTTTTTTAGGAAATCATAAATGTATGAAATCAAACACTTATAATATGACAACGGGTAATCCGTTAAAGATAATCGTAACCTTTGCAATTCCCATAATGCTTACAAGCCTTGTGCAACAATTTTATAATGTTGCAGATACATATATTGTAGGTAAATATATATCGGATGATGCTCTTGCTGCAGTTGGCGCAGTAGGGCCTATGAGTGGTTTACTTGTTGGTCTCTGTATGGGTCTTACAGATGGTTTCTCTATTCCTGTTGCCCAATCATTTGGAGCAGGGGATAAAAAGCTTACGAATCACTATGCAGGAAATGCAATTTCCCTGACTGTTATTGCAACTGTTGTGATGACAGTAATTTCATTTATCTTTATGAAACCCATTCTTCGTATTATGGGTACACCGACTAATATTTTTAAGGATGCTTATACCTATGTAATGATAAATTATCTGGGTATGTTTACAAGAACAATTTATAATGTTCTTGCGGGAATCCTTCGTGCTTTGGGTGACAGTAAATCACCGCTTATGTTTTTGTCAGTTTGTGCAGTGGCAAATGTTGTGTTTAATTACATTACAATTGTGCCGTTGAAAATGGGCGTGTTTGGTGCTGCAATTTCAACTGTATTCGCACAGTTAATATCTTGCGTAATGTGTATAATATATGTCAGAAAACGAAACGATATTATATATATTTCTCGTGAGAATTTTAAAATTAAGAAAAAAACTGCTGTATTGATGCTTACAATGGGTGTTCCGAGAGCATTACAGTATTCAATAACAAGTATCGGCTCAATGGTTCTTCAGACAACAATCAATTCATACGGCTCATCCTATGTAGCCGGATGGACTGTTGCCAACAAGCCCGAATTACTTGCTAATATTCCACTTTCTGCAACAGGTGTGGCTGTTGCGACTTTTTCTGGACAAAATTTTGGCGCAGGTAAAATGGAAAGAGTCCGTAAAGGTGTTCGTAGTGCATTAATCTTTTCAGGGTGCATATCGGTTGTGATGTCATTGATTCTGTATGTGTTTGGTGATGATATTTCAAAACTGTTCCTTGATAGTGAAAATGCAGCTGCTTTATTTGCATCAAAAACGTATTTGCAGACTATTGCTGTTTTCTATTTTGCACTCACAGTATTATTTATTTTCAGAAATGCATTACAAGGAATCGGCAAAAGCTATGTTTCAATGATGGCAGGGATTTCTGAATTGGTAGGCAGATTGATTGCCGCCTTGATTTTGTCACATTTTTTTGGATTTGCAGGCGTGTGTTTTGCATCACCGTTTGCTTGGATTTTGGCGGATATACCTTTGTTGATAATATATTATCTGAAGGTTGTAAAGAGAAAGGATAAAAAATGTTTAAGAAATTAACCATAATTTTGATAGTTTTTTCATTATTGTTTACATTATCCGGTTGTGTCGGATTCGACAAGCCTGAAGAAACAACAACTGAATCTACAACTTCGGTTCCTACTGTTAAGGTAACGATTCCTGAGGGATATACTTTATTGCGAATTTCATGGCTTTTAGAGGAAAAGGGGCTTTGCGATTCTGACGAATTCATAAATCTTGCTCAGACTTTTGACCAGTGGATAGATTTTACTCAATATCCGTTTTTATCAGATTTGAAAAATCAGGAAAACCTCTGTTTTGCTTTGGAGGGCTATATTTTCCCATTGACTTATGAAATTCCCGAAACAGCAACGGCAAAAGAGATTCTTCTTCAACTTCTTGACGGAACAAAATATATGTTCAATGAAGAATTTCAGAAAAAAGTGATTAACAGTGGCTATACACTCCACGAAATTCTTACAATAGCTTCGATTATTGAAAAAGAAGCAGCACTTTCTGAACAAAGACCAATGATTTCTTCCGTTATTCACAATAGAATGGATGTGGGAATGAAAATTCAGTGCGACCCGACAGTTAAGTACTGTGATAATGTAATCAAGGTTCAATATCCTGAGAAATATAAGTATTTTACAGAATATTATAGTACTTATGAATGTAACGGTCTTATGGCAGGACCAATCTGCAATCCGGGTATGGAGTCAATTGAAGCGGCAATCAGTCCGGCAGATACGGAGTACCTTTACTTTATAATCGGTACGGTTGAGCCTTATGAAGCAAAGTATTCATATACATTTAAGGAGCACGATGCATTCTGGAGAGCAAATAAAAGCAGATTAACAGGAAAATAAAATTCCATATCAGAAAAATTTAAGGTGAGGTTTTTCCTCACCTTTTTTATGTAAATTATAATTTATTGCTTTCTTTCAATTGCACTTTCTTTGGCACCCTCGTCAGAGGGAGGCGTTATAATCGCGTCGCAGACCCTTAATTCTGCATTTTGCATTTTGCATTCATCATTTCCTTGATAAACTCCGATTTGTATATGCAAATATAAAAGGACCCCACTCTTTCGAGTGAGGTCCATATTTTTTATTGTGAAACAACAAGGTTCCGGGGTACCCGTCCGCATTTTCAATGCGTTGACGGGTCGGGTTCTTATATGAAAACTTTTAATTAGTCTTCTTTTGGAGCATAGAGAGCCTGAAGACGAACAAGGTGTTCATATCTTTCCTTAGCAACTTCTTCAGACTGAGCGAAGAGAGCTTCTGCTCTTTCTGGGAATGCACGAGAAAGTGATGAGTAACGAGCTTCGTTCATAAGGAAGTCACGATAGCTTGCCTTTGCTTCCTTGCTGTCAATTGAGAATGGGTTCTTGCCCTGTGCCTTGAGAGCTGGGTTGTAACGGAACATGTTCCAGTAACCACTGTCAACAGCCTTCTTCATTTCAGCCTGGCAGTTAACCATACCACCCTTGATTGAGTGCATTTCACAAGGAGCGTAAGCGATGATGATTGAAGGACCATGGTATGCTTCAGCTTCTGTGATAGCCTTAATTGTCTGGTTGTTGTCAGCACCCATAGCAATCTGTGCTACGTAAACGTAACCATAGCTCATTGCGATTTCAGCAAGGCTCTTCTTAGCGATGCCCTTACCTGCAGCAGCGAACTGTGCAACCTGACCGATGTTAGAAGCCTTAGAAGCCTGGCCACCTGTATTTGAGTAAACTTCAGTATCGAATACCATAATGTTTACATCTTCACCGGCAGCAAGAACGTGGTCAACACCACCGAAACCGATGTCGTATGCCCAACCGTCACCACCGAAAATCCATACAGATTTCTTTGAAAGGTATTCTTTATTATCAAGAATGTCTTTCTTAGCTTCACAATCACAATCGAAGCCTTCAAGAGCAGCAACGAGAGCGTTTGTAGCAGCTGTGTTCTTAGCACCATCTTCAAGAGTTGCAAGGTATTCGTTAGCAGCTTCAACTACATTTGCAGGAGCTTTACAGCCGTCAAGAATTGCCTGAACCTTAGAGATAAGACGGTCTCTGATAGCTTTCTGACCAAGGTACATACCGAAACCATGTTCAGCGTTATCTTCGAAGAGTGAGTTAGCCCATGCAGGACCATGACCATCTTTATTTACTGTATATGGAGATGTTGCAGCAGGACCACCCCAGATTGATGAACAACCTGTAGCATTTGAAATGTACATTCTGTCACCAAAGAGCTGTGTGATAAGTCTTGCATAAGCTGTTTCAGCACAACCTGCACATGAGCCTGAGAACTCGAGGAGTGGAGTCTTGTACTGGCTACCGATAACTGTGTTATCAGCAACATCTTCTTTAACTGTTACATTTTCAACCATGTACTGGAATGCATCCTGTTTGTAGTCCTGGCTTTCACGAGAAACCATCTTGAGTGAGTTTGTAGGACATACGCCAACGCAAACTCCACAACCCATACAGTCAAGTGGAGAAACAGCAAGTGAGTACTTGTATACGCCTTTGCCTTTACCTGCTTTCTTATCTACGATTTGAGCAGATGCAGGAGCATTAGCAGCTTCTTCTTCTGTAAGAAGGTATGGACGAATTGTAGCGTGAGGACATACATATGAACACTTGTTACACTGTGCACAAGTGCTTGCATCCCATTCAGGAACGAGAACTGCAACGCCGCGCTTTTCATAAGCAGCAGCACCCTGTTCAAACTGACCGTCAACGTGGTCCATAAACTTAGAAACAGGAATTGAGTCACCGTCCATCTTGCCAACTGGGAGCATGATGTTGTCAACCATCTTAACGAGCTTTTCAGCACCAACTGAAGCAACTGCTTCTGTTGTATCAACTGCATTAGCCCAATCTGCTGGAACGTCAATCTTAACGAATGCGCCGAAACCAGCATCGATAGCCTTATGGTTCATGTCAACGATATCCTGACCCTTCTTAAGGAACTTCATAGCAGCCTGCTTCATGTAAGCAATAGCGTCATCCTTAGGAAGAACGTTTGCAAGAGCAAAGAATGAAGCCTGAAGGATTGTGTTTGTACGCTTGCCAAGACCGATTTCAGCTGGAAGGTCGATAGCGTTAACTGTGTAAAGCTGAACATTGTTTTCAGCAATATATTTCTTTGTTTCAGCATTAAGCTTTGCGCTAAGTTCGTCAGCATTCCACTGGCAGTTGATAAGGAATACACCGCCCGGCTTAACGTCCTGAACCATCTTGAAGCCTTTTTCAACATAAGATGGGTTGTGACATGCTACGAAGTCAGCCTTGTTGATGTAGTATGGGCTCTTGATTGGGCTGTCGCCGAAACGAAGGTGAGAAATTGTAATACCACCTGTTTTCTTTGAGTCATACTGGAAGTAAGCCTGAACATACTTATCTGTATGGTCACCGATAATCTTGATAGAGT
>JAZNTF010000195.1:0-2648 GCA_045591625.1 Candidatus Fimenecus sp. | reverse complement strand
GTGGAAAACTATCAGGGTCAATATCAAGACACTCTGCAGCGTAAGAAAGACCTGCTTGTTGAATATTTTCCATATTAATAAAACATTGACAATATCTTTGCAAATCAGCATATTTTTTTATAAACTCAATACTATCCTTTTTTAAAAACCATTTATAATTAGTCAAAAGTGTCCTTATATCCGTATCACCCCAAGACATTACAACAGCATCATCCCCTACCCAGTCATCGAATTCTTTAATGACATCCGCAAAAGGTTTTCCACCACGAACATCGTCATTGGTAATATTTGTAAGAGTTTTAATTCTAGAACGAAGTTTTTTTGAAACAACAGGTTTTATAAGCTCTGAAAATGTATCCAACTGATTTAATTCTTCATCAAGCTTAACAGCACCAATTTCAATTATTTCGTTCATAAATTTTTGAGTGGCTTTATTAAAAGAATTATTCCACTCCAAATCCATTATTATATAGTTCATAACACACCAGAATTCTATTTGCTAATTGTTAATTTACCCTTTGAACAGAAAAACCTTACACCATCATCTGTTAAAAGTTCCTCTGCTTTTTCTTTGCTTAATAATTCACATTGATAATCTAAATCAAGCAATGGTTTAAGAACAAAATTTCGTTCCGTCATTCTTGGATGAGGTAAAATCAATGATTTTGTATTTTTGACCTCGTTACCATACAATAACAAATCAATATCAATGATTCGAGGACCGTTTTTAATTGTTCTTACTCTGCCCAATCCCGACTCAATACCAAGTGCTGCACCCAGAAGAGTATCCGAATTGAATTCAGTTTCTATCTCAACAACAATATTAAGGAAATCATCCTGATTATCATACCCTACAGGGTCTGTTTCGTAAACATTAGAAACGTCTGTAACAGATGTCATAGGCAATAAATTTAAAGAATCTATTGAGTCCTGGAGATTTTTCATTTTGTCTCCTATATTTGTACCAATTCCAAGATATGCCTTCATATTCTTGACCTCTCAATAGTAACAGCTACATAATCAAAATCAGCTTTAATAGGCGCTTCTGGCTTTTTTAGTGTAATCACTAATGCGCTGATTTTTTCAAATTCAAGAAAAAGCTCATCAGCTACTCTTTGAGCAACCCTTTCAAGCAAATCATTTTTCTCACTTTGTGCCACCCTACGAACCGTTTTTATGATTTTTGCATAACTTACAGTATCGTCAACATTGTCAGTTTTACAAGGTAGTGACAAGTCAACAGTTGCTTCAATATCAAATATAAAGTTCTGTCCATCAACCTTTTCTTCTGGATTAACACCGTGATAACAAAATAATTTCAAACCTTTTACAATAATTTTATCCATTTTATCTCCTTAAAACTGCATCACACATTTTAACTGCCAAAACATTTTCACGAACATTGTGTACTCTTATAATATCCGTACCACCTTGTATTGCAAGTGAATTCGCAGCTATTGTTCCATACACTAAATCTTCTTTTTCACACTTTGTTGCAAATGCTACAACTCTTTTTGATGAAAGTGCAGTAAGTAACGCTACATCCTTAATTTTAATTTCTTTTATATTATTAATAAGTTCAAGATTGTCTTGGTATGATTTTCCGAAGCCAATTCCCATATCAAATGCAATTTGATTCTTATTAATTCCAGACTCTTCACAAAGATACAACATCTCATTAAAGAAATTCAAAACATCCAAAGTAACGC
The DNA here is from genome assembly GCA_045591625.1 of Candidatus Fimenecus sp. Lineage (GTDB taxonomy): Bacteria > Bacillota > Clostridia > Oscillospirales > Acutalibacteraceae > Fimenecus. The sequence goes on along the minus strand of JAZNTF010000195.1, from coordinate 939 downwards.
CATTGGAATAATCCACAACAGTTGACGAATCTCCACCACCTGTATGCATTATAACCCAGCCACTATTATGTTCTTTTATAAGTCGTGCCATTTCAGGGTTAAAAATACCACTTACATCATTTATAATTGATGCTCCGTTTTCCAACGCATACCGTGCAACTTCAGGATAAAATGTATCAACAGAAATCACCGCATTTGTTTCATTTGCAAGTAATGGTAAATACTGTTTAATTATTTCAAGTTCTTCCAAAGATGTTAAAACTGTATGTCCCGGTCGTGTTGAATGAGCACCGATATCAATAATATCAGCACCCTCTTCCGTCATTCTCCTTGCATGCTCAACCGCTCTTTCAGGCGAATTATACTTTCCACCATCAAAGAATGAAACAGCAGTAACATTAAGAATACCCATTACATATGTCTTTTTACCTAATTCAAAATTGAAATTCCTACCTGAAAACGTCATCTTAATCCCAACAGAGTCATTACCTCGGCTCTTGTCCTTGCATCCTTTCTCATACTTCCACGCAGTGCAGATGTCTGTGTCTGTGACCCTGCTGCCTTAATTCCTCGCATAGTCATACAAAGATGTTCCGCCTCAACAACAACAGCCACACCTTTCGGATTCATTTCTTTCTGAATAAAGTCTGCAATCTGTGCAGTCAATCTTTCTTGCAGCTGTGGTCGTCTCGCATAACTATTTACTATTCTTGCAAGCTTTGAAAGTCCTATTACAAGACCTTCATCATTTGGTATGTATGCAATATGTGCTTTCCCCACAAACGGTAAGAAATGATGCTCACACATTGAATACATAGGAATATCGCGTACAACTACGATTTCATCACTCTGTCCTTCACGGAACATCTTCAGATGCTTTTCAGGGTTTTCTGTAAGTCCCGAAAAGATTTCTTCATACATATTTGCAACTCTTTTCGG
>JAZNTF010000194.1:0-3998 GCA_045591625.1 Candidatus Fimenecus sp. | reverse complement strand
TGCTTCTGCTTCGCAGAGGTGTCCACAGGACACCCGCACCCGTGCCTGCCCGATAGTTTATATGTTATTTGCGGTCGGGCACAGAGACCCGACCCTACAAGGTTTCTGGAACATATCAAGTATCCCGACAAACTCCGATTTGTTTAATTGAATTCAATGCTGCGTTCTGCATCAAACAAGCTCTTTTTATGTTGCTTTTTTGATTGAATAATTGTATAATTAACATATACAAGATTTAGGAGTGAATCATAAATGTTACCACCAATTATCGAATTCTTGAAAGATAAAAAAGTACTTATTCTCGGCTTCGGCAGAGAAGGAAGAAGTACATACAATTATATAAGAAAGTATCTGCCTGAAAAAATGCTTGCTATCGGAGATGGCAGAGAACAGAAGGTTGATGATAATAATGTTGAATATTTCTGTGGAGAGGACTATCTTTCTCACATTGGAAAATTTGATATCGTTATGAAAAGTCCGGGAATTTCTTTTGTTAATGTTGATATTCCTGAAAATACTTATGTTACTTGTCAGACAGATATGTTCCTGAAGTATGCTCCATGCAAGAAAATCGGTGTAACAGGCTCAAAGGGTAAAACCACTACATCAACTCTTACATATAAAATGCTTTGTGCAGGTGGTGTCCCATGTGAGCTTATGGGGAATATGGGACTTCCTGTTCTCGATTACATTGAAGAAATGACAGAGAAAAAAATCGCAGTTATTGAAATGTCCTCACATCAGCTTGAATTTACAAGAAATTCTCCTGATGTATCAATTCTCACAAACATCTATGAGGAACACCTTGAGCATTATAAAGGTGGAATGACAGGCTATGTGAATTCCAAACTCAATATTGTAAAGCATCAGAATGAAGATAACACATTTATATATAATGGTACACAGGGCTTATCACCTTATCTTGATTTAGATGTAGTAAAATCAAATGTAATTGCTGTTAATAAAGACGATTTTCTTCCGTTTGAAATAGAAAATATTCACCTTGCAGGTGAACATAACCGACACGATGTGCTCTATGCTTTTACAGCGGCATCAAAATTTGGTGTAACAGCAGAAGATGCTAAAAAGGCTATTGATGACTTTGAAGGTATTGAACACAGAATGGAAAATATTGGTATATATAATAGTATAACTTTTTATAACGATTGTATTGCCACAATTCCACATGCAGTTATGTGCGCTGTCAACGCAATTAATGCAGATACATTGATTATCGGCGGTAAGGACAGAGGAATTGACTATACTGACTTCGCAGTTGACCTTGAAAACAGTAATCTGAGTGTTATTATCGGTACAAAGACCACAGGTCATAAAATTATTGATATGATGGTAGAAAATGGCACAAAAAAGACTCTTATAAAAGCTGAAAATCTTGAAGAAGCAGTAAAATCTGCTTATGAGAACACTAAAAAAGATGGTGTCTGCATTTTGTCACCGGCTGCTTCAAGCTATAATGAGTACAAAAACTTTGAAGAAAAAGGCAGACATTATAAAGAGCTTGTTAAAAAGTACGGAGTGTGAATTATGGATTTAACAGAAAAGCAGTTAAGCTTTGAATATAAATTTCAAGGTAAAATAGTAAATCTTCGTGTTGACGATGCACTTTTGCCAAATGGCTCAACAGCAAAACGAGAAATTGTTGAGCATAACGGTGGCGTTTGTGTAGCACCTCTTGATAGTGAATACAACCTCTATTTTGTAAAACAATTCCGTTATCCATATATGGAAATTGTAACTGAACTTCCTGCAGGTAAGCTTGAAAAAGGTGAAGACCCGTTTGAGGCAGGTAAACGAGAGCTTAAAGAGGAAACCGGTGCAACAGCAAAAAGATATGTTGATTTGGGAAAACTCTATCCGACTCCAGGATACTGTGGTGAAATTATTCATATGTATCTTGCAACTGATTTGGAATTCGGTGAACAGAGTCCTGATGAAGACGAGTTTTTGGAGGTTTACAAAATTCCTTTGGACAAAGCAGTGGAAATGGTTATGAATGGTGAGCTTCGTGACAGTAAAACACAAACAATGGTGCTCAAAATTCATGTTATGAAACAGGAAGGTAAAATATGAAATTAGTTCTTGCATCAAAATCACCGAGAAGAAGTGAAATCCTTAAAAATGCAGGCATAGACTTTACTGTAAGAGTTGCTGGTGCTGACGAAACAATTCCTGAAGGCACGAAGCCCGAGGATGCTGTTGTTTTTCTTGCGGCACGAAAGGCTATGGCAGTTCCGAGAACGGAGGATGAAACTGTTCTTGGTGCAGATACAATAGTCGTGCTCGACGATAAAATTCTCGGGAAACCAAAAGACAAGGAAGACGCCTATAATATGATAAAAAGTCTTTCAGGCAGAGTCCATTCTGTTTTCACAGGTGTATGTGCTATAGGAAATGGTATATCACTGACCTTTGCTGAAGAGACAAAAGTGGAATTTTACCCTCTTTCTGATGAAGAAATATATGAATATATAAACACCGATGAGCCTTATGACAAAGCGGGAGCATACGGGATTCAAGGCCTGGCATCAAAGTTTATCAGAGGCATTCAGGGAGACTATTTTAATGTGGTCGGATTACCGATGAGTAGTGTTTATAAAAAGATTTTAAAAAAACAATAAATTTTATTGACATTTTGCGAAATTTGTTGTAAAGTTTAGTGTGTATAATATTGAAAGGGGAGCCCTATTATGGCTAAAAAGATTTTAACACCCGAAGAACTTCAGGCAAAATTGGAAAAAAAGTCCAATAATCGCAAGCTTTTCTTTGGAACATTTACAAAGGCATTGGCAGTATTCCTTGCAATCGTAGTTGCTTGGTCACTCATCACAATCAGCTTCAGTACTCCATCAGTTGGTACAGGAACAGCTGTAAACGGTGGTGCAAGTAACGGTGGTTCAACAAGCACAGACGATGGCTTTACAAGTGACGATAGCTTTGGTGGCGACAGTGGCTTGACAGAAGACAGCGGTTTAACAGACGACAGCGGCGCAGCAGATAACAGTGGTGCAACAGATAACGGTGGTGCAACAAACACACCTTCTGGTGATTCAAATGCATCTGCTGGAAACAACGCAGCACCATCATCAAAAGCTGACGTAATTAAGCTTCTTAATGCTGAAACAGCAAAAGCAGCAAAAGGTTCTTACAAGCTTTCAAGAGTTGGTAAGGTAACAAAGCGTATTGATGTTGGTTCAGCTACAGATACTCTTAATGACATTATCACAGGTGTTGACAAGAATGCTTCTCTTGATACAGTTGTTGGTGGTTTCCTTGGTATTAAGGACCCAATCAATGCAGTTATCACAAACGGTAAGGGTGAAGGCTTTGACGGTAAATATATGCTCAAGGCTATGGCACTTACAGAAGCTGATGTTGCACAGGTTAATGTTAGCGGCAATAAGTATACAATCAAAATCAAGGATTGTAAAAATCCTAATGCAAGCAGTGCTTTAGCACATGCAACAAATGACTATGTTACATTCCCACAGGTTAACGAAAGCATTGCTAAGGAAGTTGGTAGCTTAGTTAAGGTTGTTGAAGAAGAATCAAGAGCAGATTACACAAAGATTATCTTTACAGCTACAATCGTTGACGGCAAGATGACAAATCTTGAATATTCATACACATTCGCTGCAGCACTTAAGATTAAGCTTACACTTATGCCTGCAAACGGTACAGGTGAAGCTGAAATTACAGGTAAATACACAAACATCAAATATTAATTCACTTTTGGTAAATTGAGAGGAGAAGTCAATTATGGCAAAAAATAAGGCACCTTTAACTCCTGAACAGGTAGAAATAAAGGCAATTAAAAAAGAAAAAAGATCACAGAACTTCACAAAGTTTATCGCTGTAGTTCTTGCTCTTGCACTTACAGTTGGTGTAGTTTATCTTGGTAAGACAACAGCTGACAAAGCTATCGGTACAGTAGCTGGTGGCGAAGTACAGTCTGGTGGCGAAGTACAGTCTGGTGGCGA
>JAZNTF010000193.1:0-2559 GCA_045591625.1 Candidatus Fimenecus sp. | reverse complement strand
AATGATTGACAATGTAATTCCATTCATCGGCGGTGAAGAAGAAAAGAGTGAAAAAGAGCCACTTAAGATTTGGGGTAAAGTTGAGGGTGACGAAATTGTACCTGCAACATCTCCAAACTTTACAGCACAATGTATTCGTGTTCCTGTTTCAAACGGTCATATGGGTGCAGTTTTCGTAAGATTTGAGAATAAACCAAGCAAAGAAGAAATATTAAATATATGGAAGGACTTTGCAGGCCGTGCTCAGGAATTACAGCTTCCACACGCTCCAAAGCAGTTCCTTAACTATTTCGAAGAAGATAATATGCCACAGACAAAGCTCAACCGTGATATGGAAGGCGGTATGGCAATTTCAATCGGTCGTCTTCGTGAAGATACACAGTATGACTATAAGTTCGTTTGTCTTTCACACAACACACTTCGTGGTGCTGCAGGTGGCGCTGTTCTTATGGCTGAGCTTCTTTGTGCAGAAGGTTATATGGACTAATATCCAAATAAGGAGAATAATTATGAGTAACAATCCTATTTTTACAGGTTGTGGTGTTGCAATTGTAACACCATTTAATGAAGATTTAAGTGTTAATTACAAGTCACTTGAAAATCTTTTGGAATTTCACATTGCTAATGGTACTGATTCAATTGTAATTTGCGGTACTACAGGTGAAAGCGCAACTCTTACTCCAAAAGAACATTCAGATGTAATTAAATTTACTTGTGATGTTGTTAATCACAGAATTCCTGTTATTGCTGGTACAGGTAGTAACGAAACAGCATATGCAATTGAGCTCTCCAATGACGCTGAAAAAGCAGGTGCTGATGCAATGCTTGTTGTTACACCTTATTACAACAAATGCTCACAGCGTGGTCTTGTAAAGCATTATCAGGCAATTGCTGATAACACATCAAAGCCAATTATTATTTATAATGTTCCAAGCAGAACAGGTGTTAATGTTCTTCCATCTACATACGCAGAGCTTTGTGAACATAAGAACATTATTGCTACAAAAGAAGCAAGTGGTAATATTTCACAGATTGCTGAAACAATCGCACTTTGTGGTGATAAGCTTGATGTTTATTCAGGTAATGATGACCAGATTGTACCTCTTATGTCACTTGGTGGTAAGGGTGTAATTTCTGTTCTTTCAAATATCTGTCCTAAACTTGCTCACGATATTCCTTCTCTTTATCTTGAAGGCAAGGTTAAGGAAAGTGCTGAACTTCAGCTTAAATATCTTGACCTTATCAATGCAATGTTTATGGATGTTAACCCTATTCCTGTTAAGGTTGCTATGAGAATGATGGGCTTCGATGTGGGTCCTCTTCGTATGCCACTTTGTGAAATGGAAGATGCTAAAACAGCAAAGCTTGAAGCTGTACTTAAAAAATATAACTTAATCTGATTTAATTTATTGGACGTGAAAAAATGACAAGGATTATTTTAAGTGGTGCACTTGGTAAAATGGGAAAGGCTATCACCTCTTGTGTTAATAACAGAAATGATTGTGAAATTGTTGCAGGTGTTGATATTGCTGATGCTGAATGCTCATTCCCTATATTTAAATCATTTAATGAAATAACTGTTGATGCTGATGTGATTATTGACTTTTCGCATCCGTCAGTTCTTGCTGATTTACTTGCATTTGCAAAAGAGAAAAAAGTTCCTGCAGTTATTTCAACAACAGGACTTAATGAGGAACAGATTGAGTCAATCAAAGTTGCATCAAATGATGTTCCCCTTTTCTTCTCTGCTAATATGTCAATTGGTGTAAGTCTTGTATCTGAACTTGCAAAAAAAGCTGCAAAAGTTCTTCAAGGAAGCTTTGATATTGAAATTGTTGAAGCACATCATAATCAAAAAATTGATGCTCCAAGCGGTACGGCACTTATGCTTGCTGATTCAATTTCAGAGGCACTTGATGAAAAACCGATTTATGAGTTTGACCGTCATTCAAAGAGAATGAAGAGAACAAAAAATGAAATAGGTATTCATGCTGTACGTGGTGGCACAATCGTTGGTGAACACGAAATTATTTTTGCAGGTCCTGATGAAGTAATCAAGATTTCACATTCAGCATATTCAAAACAATTATTTGCTAATGGTTCGGTTAACGCAGGTTTATTCCTTGTTGGTAAAGAACCGGGATTTTACTCAATGAAAGATTTAGTTAACGAATAAAAATAAATATAAGTAAAGGCTTACTGATTAATCTCAGTAAGCCTTATTTTTATGTATTCAATTAATAGTGTGCTACACCACAAGCACATTCTTTATTTAAACCAAAAAGTTTGTTGAAGAAATTGATTATTCTCCAGAAGAAACCTGAAATACCGTCTTTATGACAATTATGGTCACATTCAACTGATGGGTCGAGAAGTTCGTTATCATCATCACAATATCCGTCACCGTCATTGTCTGCGTGTCCTGTTGCATTGATAACAACTGTTTCACAGCTGATTTCTTCATCGCATACTGAACAGTAAATAACAATATCTTTGCTACCATTCTCTGTGCATGTTGGAGCAACATAGTTTTCTTCTACCGCATTTGCAGGTGTATGA
>JAZNTF010000192.1:0-4124 GCA_045591625.1 Candidatus Fimenecus sp. | reverse complement strand
TTGAATACGGCTGCGACAAGGCAGACGGTCTTTTCTGTGATAAAAACTACTTTAACCCCGATATGCTTCTGAAGCTTCCCGAAAAGTATGAGGGACTGAAAAAGCTTCCCCTTTCTGTTGCAAAACGACTTTCCTTTGCTGACCCCTATGCCTGCGCAATTTTTCAGCTTGAGCGTATGGAGGACATCGGTGAAGCACAGAATTTCCGAGTTGAAATGGCAAAGTACAAATGCTCTGAACAGGAAGCTCGAAAATTAGCAAAGGACAATATTTTCGAAAGAGTTGTTGTTTTCGGCCTTGGTATGACAGGTCTCTTTATTGCAGACCAGATTAAGCGAAATCATCCCAATGCGCAAATTCTCTTTGTTGGCAGAAGTGATGAAACCTGTAAAAAAGTTGTGTTCTCAAAGGAAATTGCAGGTGCAGATTATCTTTGTACAGCAGGTCTTACTGAAGAAGAAACAGCAGAAAAGATTATGGAGAAAATTGGTGGCAGAGCAACAATGTTCGTTGGCACAAGCGGCACAAATATTGAACATAGAATTGCATTTCAGCATAAAGTTCTTGGTTGTAACGGTGTGTACAACAGTTTCTCATTAGGACCAAAGGTGACTTATGATACAATGCCTTTTGGTTTCGAAAATCACGTTATTTTCGCATCAATCAATTTCCGTCAATCACATATGGAAAAAGCAATTGAAGTCCTTGTTGATTCTCGTTATGATGAGGTTGTTGAGCTTATAGATAAGGAAGAATTTATCAAAGACCCACTTGATGCTTATGAAAACAAAATTTACTGTAAGGGTGCACCTTTAAAAACAGCAGTAATATGGAACAAAAATTATATAAAAGAGGATAAGTAATATGAAAGCAATAGTAATTCCAAATCCAAATGAAATAGAAACAAGAGAAGTACCAATGCCTGAAGTAAAAGAGGGCGAAGCACTTCTTAAAGTTAAATATGTGGGTATTTGTGGTGCTGACGTGGCATCATTTACAGGTAATCAGCCATTTACAACATATCCGAGAATTCCCGGACACGAATTTTCAGCAGAAATCGTATCAATCCCAGAAAATGACAAGGGACTTAAAGCAGGTGACATCGTTACTTGTAATCCATATTTTAACTGTGGCACTTGTTATAGCTGTGAAAGAGGCTTTGTAAACTGTTGTACAGATAATCAGACAATGGGTGTTCAGCGTGACGGTGCTTTCTGTGAATATATCTCAATGCCTATTGAGAGAATTTATGACGGTAAAGGTCTTTCTGCTCAAGAATTGGCTCTTATCGAGCCATTTGCAATCTCACAACATGCAGTTTCCCGTGCAACTATTAAGGAAACTGACAATGTGCTTGTAATCGGTGCAGGTCCAATCGGCCTTTTTGCACTTTTAGCAGCAAAACAAAAGTGTAATAAAATTGTAGTTGCTGACATTCTTGATAATCGTCTTGAATTGGCAAAGGAATATGGTGCTGATGCTGTTGTTAATACAAAAAATCAATCACTTGAAGAGTTTACCAAGGAATTTACAAACGGTAACGGCTTTGATGTGTGTATTGAGGCTTGCGGTGCTCCTGAAACATTCTTAGGTTGTATTGATAACGCTGCTTTTGCTGCAAATATCATTCTTATTGGTAATGGTAAGCGTGAAACTAATTTTGTTCACTCAATTATCCTTAAAAAGGAACTTAACATTCACGGTAGCCGTAATGCACTTAAAGATGACTTTATCAATTTGATTGATATTGTCGTAGATAAAAAAGCAGACCCGATGAAAATGGTTAGTGGTGTTTATGATATGGATAATGCCCTTGATGCATTTAAGGCTCTTGCGAATAACGATGGTACTCTTGCAAAACTTCTTATTAAAATAGGTGACTAGAATGAAAGAAACAGTAATTCAATTTGGTGAAGGTAATTTCCTTCGTGGATTTTTTGACTATTTTCTTCATAAGATGAACGAAAAAGGTCTTTATGACGGAAAAGCCGTTGTTGTTCAGCCAATCCCAATGGGCAGAGTAGCTGACCTTAACGGACAGGACTGTAAATATAATCTCTATTTAAGGGGTATTCAAAACGGTGAAATTGTGAAGGAGCATACATTTGTTGAATCAATTTCAAGATGTGTTGACCCATATAAAAACTACGAAGATTATATGGCATTAGCTGATAATCCTGATTTCCGTTTTGTAGTTTCAAATACAACTGAAGCAGGTATTGAATTTGTTGATACTTGCAAATTTGAAGATAAACCGGCTTTGTCATTCCCGGGAAAGCTTACACAGCTTCTTTACAGAAGATATAAAAACGGGTTAAACGGTTTTATTATTCTTTCTTGTGAACTGATTGATAATAATGGTGCAGAACTTAAAAAATGCGTACTTAAATATGCAGAACTTTGGAATCTTGAAGCAGAATTTGTTGCTTGGCTTGAAAATGAAAACCACTTTGTAAATACTCTCGTTGACAGAATTGTAACAGGTTATCCTAATGATGAAACAAAGGATGCTCATCCTGACGATAAATTCCTTGATACAGCAGAAATATTCCACCTTTGGGTTATCGAAGGTGACTTTGAAAATGAATTCCCACTTAAGAAAGCAGGATTCAATGTTGTCTGGACAGATGATGCAAAGCCATATAAGAAAATCAAGGTAAGAATTCTTAACGGTGCTCACACTTCACTTGTTGCCGGTGCTCTTCTTTCAGGCATTGAAACAGTAGGTGAGGCTATGAATGACGAAGTTACATATGCTTTCCTTAATAAATGTGTAAAGGAAGAAATTCTTCCTACAATCGGTGAAAATGATGAGAGTATTTCTTTTGCAAACTCTGTTTTTGACCGTTTTAAGAATCCATATATTCAGCATAAATGGCGTTCAATAGCCCTTAATTCAGTAAGTAAATTTGCTGTTCGTGACCTTCCGACACTTCTTGAATACAAAGAGAAAAACGGAAAAGCACCAAAGGGACTTACACTTGCTTTAGCAAATCTCATTTATTTCTATAAAAATGATACTCCTGATGATGCAGAAATTATTGTTGCTACAATGAAAAATGACAGTATTGCAGAAATTCTTAAAAATACATCATTGTGGGGGTCTGACCTTTCTGACCTTACAGAAATCGTAACAGAATATTACAACAAAATTGACTCAATGGGTGCAAAGGAAACAATGAAATGGATACTGTCAGAATAAATGAAAAAGATAATGTCTGTGTAAATCTTCAAACAGGTCATAAAATTGCTGTTTGCGATATCAAAAAAGGTTCAAATATTATCAAATATGGTTATCCAATAGGATATGCAACAGAAAATATAAAAGAGGGTGACTCTGTTCACTCTCACAATATGAAAACAAAATTAGGAGATATTCTTTCATACGAATATAATCCTGATTATACTGAACTCGAACCTATTGAACCATTTACAATCGAAGCTTTCGTTCGTGAAAATGGTGATATTGGTATCAGAAACGATATCTGGATTGTGCCGACAGTTGGCTGTGTAAATAGTATTGCAAAGCAACTCAGTGAAAAAACAGGTGCAATTCATTTTGCACATCCCTATGGTTGCAGTCAGTTGGGTGATGACAATAAAACCACACAGTTAATTCTTCGTGGACTTATTAATCATCCCAATGCAGGTGGCGTACTTGTTTTGGGACTTGGTTGTGAAAACAACAACATTCCTGAAATGCAAAAGGTAATGGGCACTTGGAATGAAAACAGAGTTAAATTTCTTTCTGTTCAGGATTGTGAAAATGAGCTTGAACAGGGTGTAGCACTCATTAATGAATTAAAGGAATTTGCTTCAAATGACAAACGAGAAGAAGTACCTGTTTCCAAGCTTAAAATCGGTCTTAAATGTGGTGGCTCTGACGGTTTTTCAGGTATTACTGCAAATGCTGTGTGCGGTTTAGTAACTGATAAAATATGTGCTATGGGTGGCACGGCAGTGCTTACTGAAGTTCCTGAAATGTTTGGTGCAGAAACTGTGCTTTTTGACAGATGTGTAAGCAAAGAGGTATTCGATAAGAGTGTTAATCTTATCAATGACTTCAAGCAATATTTCAAGGACCACGGTGAACCTGTTTCTGAAAATCCTTCACCGGGAAATAA
>JAZNTF010000191.1:0-7165 GCA_045591625.1 Candidatus Fimenecus sp. | reverse complement strand
CTTTATGACTTCATCTGGGACAACTTCTGCGACTGGTACATTGAGCTTGTTAAGCCAAGACTATTTGACAAGGAATCAGAAAGTGCTAAAACTGCACAGTATGTTTTAACATATGTGCTTTCAAATACAATGAAATTACTTCATCCGTTTATGCCATTTATCACAGAAGAAATTTGGCAGACACTTCCACACGATGGCGATTCAATTATGATTTCAGAGTGGCCGGTATTTACTGAAGAACTTTCATTCAAGGCTGACGAGGCAGAAATGGAAAGAGTTATGACGGCAATCAAGGCTGTTCGTAACCGTCGTGCAGAAATGAATGTACCACCATCAAAGAAAGCAAAGATTTTCATTGAAACATCATATGAAAACACATTCTCTGAAGGTGCAAACTTCTTCGTAAGACTCGCATCAGCAAGTGAAGTAGAAATCGTTAAGGGCTATGAAAATGACGAGGCAGTTGCGATTATCACAGAAGACGCAAGACTCTTTATTCCGCTTGACGAACTCGTTGACTTCAAAGCAGAGTTGGAAAGACTTGAAAAAGAAAAAGCAGGTGTGCTTAAAGAAATCGCATTTGTTTCAGGCAAACTCAACAACGAAAAATTTGTTGCAAAAGCACCTGAAGCACTCGTTAACGAACAACGCGAAAAACTCGCAAAGTATAACGAAAAACTTGCAATGCTTGAAGAAAGTATTTCTAAAATACAGAATAAGTAACATAACAACAACGGCTCCCTCTGACGAGGGAGCTGTCATTTTTGCAAAAAATGACTGAGGGAGAGATTGTAGGGGCAGGGCTTAAGTGCCTGACCGAAAACAGTTGACAAAATTCTACAAAATGTTATAATCAATCTATATTGGAGGGGGTAATATGGAAGAAAGATGCTCGCGTTGTAAAACAAGACTTTTTCCGTCCGACAAACAGGTAAAGTGTAATAATTGTGGTGCCTTATATCATTCAAGATGTTGGGTAAATTATACGGAGAAATGTGTGGTTTGTGGCACAGATAACGACGATTTTTCAGATAAAAGAATTCAAACTTATAAGAAGACGATAGAAGAAAAAGCGATTCAAGAATTAAGCAATGAAGAAAAAATAGCACTTGAAGAACAAATTCGTCAAAAAGCTGAACAAGAAAAATATCAGGCGAGAATAAACCACCTTAAAGCAACAGGCAGAGATGGTTATTATGAATATAAAGTAATAAGCATTGTTGATAAAAAGGGTGCAGTTGACACAGAAAAACTTATGAATGAATTAAATAATTTAGGTCTTGATGGATGGAGATTGCAGTGTGCCTATACAAATGAGATGGGTAAGGATGCACTTTCTATTGCAGGTTTTGGCATAAACTCCACAGCCGACCAGAATATTTTGATTTTTGAAAGGTTTGTAAAGTTTGAATGATTTCGGGCAGGCACGGAAACCTGCCCCTACAAAATTAAAAGATGAATATGCAACAAAAAAGGAACTCCCGATTGGAAGTTCCTTAATTTTTTTATGTAATTTTAAATTATTCCTTAATCATCAATGACTTAACGATTGCAGTCATTTCTTCTTTACCATAGATTACAGGAACAGGGTAAAGTGGGTTACCTTCTTTAAGAGCACGCTCAACGATTGTTGGGATGTCCTCTTCCTTAATCTGTGTAAAGCCCTTTGGAATATTCATTCTTTCGTTCATAGCATAGATTTCAGCGATAAATGCCTTTGCTTTTGCTTCTTCGCTATCGCCTTTGATACCAACAATATCAGCAAGTTTTGCAAGTGGAGTATAAACTGCACTACCGTAAGATTCAAGCACAACAGGGAGAATAACAGCATTTGCAAGACCGTGAGGAAGTCCATAGAAACCGCCAAGATTATGAGCAATTGCGTGAACATAACCGACATAAGCACGAGTAAATGCCATACCTGCGTTATATGATGCTAAAAGCATCTGATTTCTTGCTTCAACATTCTTACCGTCGTTGTAAACTGTTTCAAGGTTTTCAAAAATCATCTTTGTTGCCTTTTCAGCAAACTTGATTGTCGACGGAACATTACTGTTACCGATATATGCTTCAACAGCGTGTGTAAGAGCGTCCATACCTGTTGTTGAAGTAATGTGTGGTGGAAGACCAACTGTAAGCTCAGGGTCAAACACAACATAAGGAGGACGAAGAACAGAGTCGTTACAAGCATATTTTTCGTGTGTTTTTGGGTTAGAAACAACAGCTGCAAGTGTACATTCTGAACCTGTACCTGCTGTTGTAGGAACAGCAAAGAAAGGAGGAAGCTTCTTGCCGATTTTCATAATACCACGCATTTTTTCGATTGGCTGATTTGGTTTTACAACTCTTGCAGCAGCAATCTTAGCACAGTCCATTGGTGAACCGCCACCGAATGCGATAACGCCCTGACAACCATTGTCAAGATACATCTGTCTTGCAGTCTCGATGTTGTCAATTGTTGGATTTGGCTGAACACCATCAAATATTGTGTACTTAACACCAGCTTTATTTAATTCTTCATAGAGAGAATCGAGAAGACCGAGTGATGTAAGTCCCTTATCAGTTACGATAAGAACATTGTCAACACCCTTGTTCTTAACAAATGATGGGAGTTTTTTAATACATCCGGGACCTGTGAGCATTTCAGGTTCACCCCAAGGTAAGAAGAACTCAACAAGATAAATTACTTTCTGATAAACTCGGCAGAAAGCTTTGAAAAATACGTTTGGCATAAATATCATTCCCTTTCGTTTTTATAGTGAAGAGAAATGAGCATTTTTACCCCAATGCTCAAATCAACAACCCTTTTGATATTAAATATTGTTATCCAAAAAGATGGAAAATCAACACTATTAACATTTTAAACCAATTTGTTAAAAATTTCAATAGCAGATTTGGTATCTGCATCAATTTGTGCCTTTAATTCGTCTTTTGAATTAAATTTTTTCTCAGCACGAATAAAATCAATCAGCTCAACTTTAATTTTTTGATAATAAAGGTTACCGTCAAAGCCTAAAATACAGGTTTCAGAAAGCACCTTGTCGCCACCGATTGTAGGGTGACAACCGAAGTTGGTAACCGACGGATAAATTTTACCGTCAACGGTTGATTGCGAAGCATAAACACCATGTTTAAGGTTAATAAAGCCTGTCGGAAAATGTTGGTTGATTGTAGGAAATCCTAAAAATTTTTTTCCTATTTTATTTCCCTCTACAACTAAAAAGTCGTAGGAGAATTTTCGACCGAGCATCTCATTTGCAGTTTTTATATCACCATTTGCTAAGGCTTCACGGATTCTTGTGGCACTAATCATTTCACCCTTATACATAGTGCTTTGTGCCATTTTGTATATTACACCGTACTTTTCACACAATTCGCAAAGAATTTTACTGTTACCGCCACCATCTTTACCGAAAAGAAAGTTTTCACCACAGATAACAGCTCCCACATTGTACTTGTTTATGAGAATGTCTCGTAAAAATTCTTCGGGAGAAAGGTCCTTTATTTCCTCAAAACTAATATGTATGGGTAAAACACCATTGCTTTTTGCAAATTCCTCTTTGTCCTCCATTGTGATAAGAAGGGGAGGAGCATATCCTTTAAGTACGGATTGCGGATGTGTATTAAACATAAGCATAGCAGGGACAAAGCCCTCAAATGCGAATGCCTTTGCTTCGTTCAGCACATTCAGGTGACCACGATGCAGACCATCAAAGGTACCAAGTGCCAATGCAAGTTTATTCATTCTTTTACCAGCACCCTTCTGACTGTTAGGTCGCCTTTTTCTGTAAGTATTTCCCCAAGACCTAAAAATTCTTTTTCAGGGGAGTATACACGGTAAATTCCAATAGGGAAATTGCTGTGAAGTCGTTCATAACCCAATTCGCCACCATTACGAAAACGGTTAGCTTGTGGATTTGAAACATTTATTTCAGGATAGCTCATAAGTGCAGTTTCAACTGATGTTATAACACCTTCAGCCTTGTTTTCACCTACAAGCTTTTCTAATTCTTCTAAAGTAACTGCATTTTCAATAGAAAATCCGTTTGCCTCTGTTCTGCGAAGTTCAGTCATAACTGCACCACAACCTAAATCACGACCAATATCGTCACAAAGTGAACGGATATAGGTTCCCGCAGAACAGGTAACGTCCATTGAAAATTCAGTTCCGTTAAAATCATAGATTTCTAATTTTTCTATGGTGATTTGTCTTTGTTCACGCTCAACTTCAATGCCCTTTCGAGCCAAATCATAAAGACGTTCCCCATCTTTTTTCAATGCAGAATACATAGGTGGTGTCTGTAAAATATCACCCTTATATTTTTCTGCAACACAAAGCAACTGTTCGAGGGAAGCATTAACCTGATTTTCTGATAAAATCTCGCCTGTAATATCAAGCGTATCAGTAGTAAGACCAAGCTTTACTCTTGCAGTATAGCTTTTTTTGTGTTCAGGCAGCAGTTCGATGAAACGGGTACAAGACCCTAGCATAATAACAAGCATACCGGTAGCCATCGGGTCCAGTGTTCCTGTATGACCTGCTTTTTTGACACCCAATATTCCTGAGGCTCTTTTAACCGCCATAAATGATGTCATATCGCTAGGCTTGTCAAGACAAATTATACCTGTCATTAAAACTCTTCCTTTATAACTTCAAGTAATTGCTTTTTAGCATCTTCTAAAGTGCAGTCAAATTCGCAACCTGCTGCTGCATGATGACCACCGCCACCGAAATTAGCACAGATTTTTGCCGCGTCAAAAGGCTCAATAGTACGAAGTGAAACCTTGTACTTACCGTTAGTCTGTTCACGGATTGTGACACCAACTTTAACTCCCTCAATTTTACGAGGAATAGATGCAATTCCGTCACATTCACTTTCGTTTGAACCACTTGTACGGAACATTTCCTGTGTAATTGTCATAATTGCACATTTTCCGTCGAAATGAGATTCAATTGAAGCCACAGCCATCTGTTCAAGTCTTATATATGAAAGAGTTCTTGTTTCAAACATAAGACGGTTAATAAGGGCATAGTCAGCGCCTTTTTCCATAACTTCGGCAGCAATTCTATGAACTGTTGGTGTTGTATTTGAATACATAAAGCAACCTGTGTCAGTTGCAAGTCCCGTATAAACACAACTTGCAATTTCAGGTGTGATTTCCACACCTAACTGACAGATTACTTCGTAAACAACAACTGCAGCGGCTGCTCTGTCCTCTAAAAGAAGATTTTGGGCATATTCGCGGTTTGACATATGGTGGTCAATGCACAAAAATATATTGTCACCATATTTGGCCTCAAAGTCTTCACCGAGAAGCTTTCTGTCAGCTACATCAACTGCAATTATTTTATCGAAATTTATTTCGCTGTTATCTAAATTTTGCCACAAATATGAAAATTTGTCAGCCATTGTGTCATTACAGCGAACCATGGACTTTTTGCCTAAAAGGTCAAGGGCTCTTTTAAGTGCAAAAGCACTGCCAAGAGTGTCACCATCAGGGCTTTTGTGAGAAAGAATAAGATAATTATCATATTCTTTCAAAAGAGCAGCACACTCTTTCACATTTATATTTTTCATTCTGCATCCTCAATATCGTCTGCTTCAGTAATAACTGTGCTTTCGATTTTCTTAAATATTTCCATACCGTGCTCTACGGAATCGTCGGCAATAAATTTAAGTTCAGGAGTTTTTCTGAGGTGTAATTTACTGCCAACCTCTCGTCTGATAAGGCCTGTGGCAGATGTAAGCCCTTTAACTGCTTCTTTTGCATCTTCAATGCCACTCATTGAGCTTACATATACCTTAGCATAAGATAAGTCAGAACTTACATCAACACGTACAACAGTAAGAAACTTATCTCTTACTCTTGGGTCTTTTAATTCACGGATAATGGCAACAATTTCACGTTTAATATCTTCTGATACTCGACCTACTCTATATCCTGCCATTAGTCTCTGTATTCCTCCATAATGAATGCTTCAAAAATATCGCCTTCCTTAACATCGTTAAACTTGTTAAGACCGATACCACATTCGTAGCCTGAAGCAACTTCCTTAACGTCATCTTTGAATCTCTTAAGTGAAGAAATTGAATCTTCAGCAATAACAATACCGTCACGAACAACACGAATCTGTGCATTTCTTGTAACTTTACCGTTCTGAACATAAGAACCTGCGATTGTACCTGCAGAAGAAAGTTTGAATACATTACGAACCACAATACGTCCGAGAAGAACTTCACGGAATTTAGGTGCAAGCATACCCTTCATAGCATCTTCGATTTCTTCGATACAGTCATAGATAATTCTGTACATTCTCATATCAACGCCGTCACGCCCTGCAATTACAGTAGCAACAGTGTCAGGACGAACATTGAATCCGACGATAATAGCGTTTGATGCATTTGCAAGCATAATATCTGATTCACTTACTGCACCAACACCGCCGTGGATAACCTTAACTGCAACCTCTTCGTTAGAAAGCTTTTCAAGATTCTGCTTAACTGCTTCAACAGAACCCTGAACGTCAGCCTTAACGATAATGTTGAGAGTCTTGATTTTACCTGCATTGATTGATGAGAACAAGTTATCAAGAGTAACCTTCTGGTACTGATTAAATTGTTCTTCTTTCTTTTCCTGTTTTCTCTTTTCAACGAGTTCTCTTGCAAGTCTTTCGTCAGAAACTGCGTTGAACACGTCACCTGACTGTGGAACTTCATCAAGACCCATAATTTCAACAGGAACTGATGGTCCGGCCTCTTTGATTGAACGGTGCTTGTCGTCAACCATAACACGAACACGACCTACTGCAGTACCTGCAACAACAATGTCACCTGAATGGAGAGTACCATTCTGAACAAGAAGTGTTGCAACAGGGCCCTTACCTTTATCAAGACGAGCTACAATAACAATACCTTTAGCAGCTCTGTTAGGGTTAGCCTTAAGTACTCTCATTTCTGCTGTAAGAAGAACATTTTCAAGAAGAGTATCAATGTTCATATGTGTTTTTGCAGAAACAGGAACACAAATAATGTCGCCGCCCCATTCTTCAGGAACAAGACCGTGTTCGGTGAGCTGTTGCATAATTTTGTCAACAGTTGTGCCTGGCTTATCCATCTTGTTGATTGCAACAATAATGTCAACTTCAGCAGCTTTTGCGTGGTTA
>JAZNTF010000190.1:0-7230 GCA_045591625.1 Candidatus Fimenecus sp. | reverse complement strand
GCGTTGTATCCTTACGGGTACAACGCCTAGGGTGCCTTTTTGTTGTTATTTTGTTCTGACAGATGCGATATATTCTGCCATTTCTCCGACTGTTTTATAATTAATAAAGTCGTTTGCCTTAAGGTCAACGCCAAAAACTGTTTTCACATCTGTTACAAGACACATTGTGTCAAATGAACTCATTTCGAGATCAGCGCGAAAATTGCTTTCGGGAGAGATGTCTTCGATTTCCACGTAGTTTTCAAGGATTTCAACAAGCTGTGTGAACTCTTGCATTCCGGTTTACCGTTCCTTTCTGCATCTGTAAGTGCGATTTCTTTGAGTATTTCACCGACTGTGATGTCAGGATTTTCTGCACCCATAATAAGTGCTTTTTCGATTTTAGTATAAAGAAGACGAAGGTCATATTCTGCAGGAGGCTCTTTTCTGTACTCAAAGCAGAAATCAAGACCCTTATCCTGTCTTCTGTGTCTTATTGTAACATAAAGAGGAATCATTGTCGAGCCGTTATTATACCAGATGCTCTTAACACTCTCTTCCATTTCCTCGTCAATGTATGTACTCTTCATAAGTGGTTGATATGAAAGTCCGAAGCTGTCATAGGTTGAGTCAGATTTTGCATCCTCAGGCATTGACTTGTGTCTTTCCTTAAGAGTATCCATAAAGGAAAGACTTGCGTGCTGATACATTTCGTTCTGAACTTCGGAAATGCTCTGAACAGCACTTGTGAAGGTTTCTTCAGGCTTGATAATACTTCTCATAGGAAGGAAGTTGATTCGAAGACCGCCTGATTTCTTTTCGGCAATTGTACCGCGACGATTGATAATCATTTTGAAGGAAACATCCTCCTGATTATCGTTAAAGCAAGAAAGACCGGTACGAACACCCATTGAAAGCACCGCAAAGATTGAAAGATTTCGCTCTTCACAAAGCTTCATAAGCTTTTCACTGTCTTCTGCACTCATACTAAGATTGAAAATGTCCGCATCAGGAAGTCCGGAGTGAATGTCAGCATATCTCTGACCCGGATTCTGTTCCTGCTGGTGCTTAAGACGATTGTCAATCATAAAGTCAGTAAAGATTGGCTCGTCCGCCTTTGCAAGTGAATCATACCAATACTTTTTGTCAATTTCGAATTGTTCAGATTCTAAATATTCAAGCTCTTTTTCAAGAACCGGAATATATGGTCGCATTGGCTTCGGATAAGCAGTACCCTGAGTCTTGCTCTTATATATTTCGATAACATCGTTTAAGAACATCTTAACTGAATAAGCGTCCATTGCAAGGTGGTGGAATCTTATGAAAAGACCCTTGTAACCATCCTTGAACTTCACAACAGCAATCTTGTGAACCTCACATTCATAATAAGGAATGTTCTGTCTTGAGATTTTTGTAAGCTCCTCTTCAGCCTCTTCAACTGTCATATAGCTGTAATCCCAATCCTCAATTTTGAGTTCACTCTTTTCAGTAACATACTGATGAAGATTAAGACTTACTTTCTTATCCTTTGTGAAACGAAGTCGCATTGTGTCACAACGCTCGATTGCCTCATAAACGGATTCCTTTAAAATGCCGATGTGAAGGTCACCCTTCCAGTAATATCCGCAACCGATGTTGTTGACAGGATATCCCGAACCGTATTTAAGTGACATTAAGAACATCATCTTCTGTGAGTTAGAGAGAGGATATGCCTTAACCACCTGACCGTTTTTTAATTTCTTTTCAATCATTTTGCTTCATCCTCCGCAAAGTTGAATTGTGCACGTTTGATTTTACCTGTTGAAGTTCTTGGGAATGGAGTTTCCCTGATAACAAATGAGTGAATATGTCTGTCTGTGTTAAGAGTTGAATTCACTCTGTCAACAATTTTTTCGATTTCAGCAGGAATATCAGTAATTCCCATTGTGGCAGCAAGTGTTTCGTCAGGGAAGATTTCCGCAATAATTGTATCCTTTTCACCGCGGACAACAATTTCCTTTATGATTCCGTCGTCAACAAACTTGTTTTCAAGCTCCTCAGGAGAAATGTTTTCGCCGTTTGAAAGGATGATGAGATTTTTCTTTCTGCCTACAAGGTAAATATGGTTATTTTCGATATAACCTAAGTCACCTGTATGTAAGAATCCGTCCTCTGTGAATGCTTCGGCTGTTCTTTCCGGCTTTTTGTAGTAACCCTTCATAACTGAAGGACCCTTAACCTGAATTTCACCGTCAACAACTCGGACTTCGTCAACGCCTGTAAGAACACCGTTTGAATACTTGTTATCTTCTGAGAAATCAGATGTTGTGATACGAGGACTGCATTCACTCATACCATAACCCTGACGAGCAGTAATACCGTATTTTGCAAATTCGTCAATCAAAGCACCGCTTAAGAATGCGCTACCTGCAATAAATTTTGTAAGGCGTTTACCAACAACAAGCTCGGCAGCCTCACGAGGAGAAAGCTCAGGATGTTTTCTTTCCTGAATTTTTATTTTTGTAAGAATTGCCTTACAGAGAAGTGGAACAATTCTTGTGTTTGTCGGTTCAAATATAAGGAAGTTTCTGTAAATATTAGGAAGCGCACCGTTAAGGCAGATTGCCACACCGTCATAAAGCACCTTAAGCACGTCACAGGCATAACAGAAAACGTGATGCATAGGTAAAACAGAAAGGAAAATATCACCTTCGTCACCCTTGTAGGCATCATAACAAGAGTTTGAAGCAAGGTTGTGGTTTGTAAGCATAACGCCCTTTCTCTCTCCTGTTGTACCTGATGTATAGATAATCAACGCAGTTTCATAAGGGTCGATTTCGATATCTGAAAGATGAGCATATTCACTATCTGCAGAATATGTCTTGAAAATATTGTCAAACCAATGCCAGTCACCCAAGGACACAACCTGACGGATTCCGTTGTATTTTTCCTGAATAACCTTTGCCTTGCTTAAAAATTCTTCCTCGCAGAAAAGCATCTGGATATCAGCATCCTCGAAAAGCTGACAAGCCTCTTCAACGGAAATGTTAGGGTCAAATGGCACAACAACATTACCGCTGCAAATCATACCTGTAAGACAAGCGATATATTCGTAGTTTGTCTTGCCGATAAAAGCAATGTGCATTCTTTCCTTTTCAATAGTCTTGATATATCTGCTAACCGCAAAGCAGTCATCGCGAAATTCACTGAAATTTTTGATGTGGATATCGGTTTCACGGAAAAATTTACAAAAATCTTTTTCGTCATATTTTTCAGCGGCAAAATTCACGATATCTCTTACTGTCAAAAGCTGTGGTTTACTCATATCCTCAAATAAAACTCCTTAAACCTTATTATATATCCTTAAAAATAAAAAATGACATAATTATACACGCAGATTGACACGTGTCAATGCAAATTTTACTATAATATTTGACAGTTGTCAATGAGATTAAAGCAAGTTTTACATAAGGAAAAATGTGTAAAACTTTTACATTACGGCAAAAAATAAAAGTTTTTTTCTGCATTTATTATTTTGTATTGAACAATGCAGAATTTAATTGTATAATGTATCCATAAAAATTAAAGGAGCAGTAATTATGAGTAAAAAATTATTGGCAATTATTCTTTCTGTAATTATGACTTTTTCTCTTTTCTGTTTACCTACAACAGCAACTGTAGAGTTTGAGGCTAAAGAGGTAAATATTGAGAATTTGTTCTATATGTCTGTTGACACACTCATTCACAGAATTCTCACTGTGCTCAATCTTTTCTGGCCGGGTTATGACGGCGACTGGGAACAGGTTGAGGATTATGAGTCAGATTCATTCTTAAAGGGTGAGGACAGCTTTGACACATCAGTCAAGAGTGATTCTGCGTGGTATCTCGGATATTCAGGTGCTTCATTGCTTGAGGGACTTGACATTATGAACGGTGAGTACTACCTTGCAGGTTCACTTGAGGTATTTGAGGGTAGAGTACCGCAGAAAATCAATGATGACCAGAGAGTTCGTGTTTATGCGATTTCTGACGGTGTCAGCGGAATATTTGTACACGCTGTTATTGACGGCTTCGGTATGTCCCGTGGTGATGTTCAGGTTATTCGTACCGAGCTTATGGAATATGCTGTGGCTAAGGGACTTGATGTAATCAGTGTTAATGTTTCCGTACTTCACCAGCACTCCTGCATTGACACTCTCGGTATGAATGTTCCTCTTTTGCCGGGACTTATCATCAATACATCTAACGCTGCTCTGAACGGTCTTCTTGACGATATCAAGGTTTTGAAAAATCAACAGTTTATGGATAACCTTTTTGAAAAGACAACCGAATGTATGAAAACTGCAATCGGGGATATGAAAAAGGGTAATCTCTATTACGGATACACAGATATTTCCGAATATATGAGAGACGGTCGTGACCCTTGGTCATTTGACTCGAACATTCACAGACTCCGTTTTGTACCAAATGACGGCTCAGAGGAAACATGGATTTTACAGGGTTCAATGCATTGTACAGGTATGGGTGCGGGTCCTGACGAATTAACTGCCGACTATCCGTATTATATTGAAAAGGCAATCAACGAAAAAACAGGTGCAAATGTTGTTTATGTAATTGGTGCAGAGCTTGCAATCCGTCAGGAAAGAGAGCTTACTGATGACGAAAATGCATCTGATATTGAGGAAATTGCGACTTATGGTTATGCTCTTGCTGATAAGGTAGTGAAAATCAATAACGACATCAAGCTTAAACCTGTTCTCAATGTGGCACACAAGGAAATCTATCTTAATATTGACAACGGAATTTTAACTCTTGCTGCTCGTCAGGATATTCTTACTCCTGTAATTGTCAAGGATGGCTTGAAATATATAATGATTACTGAAATCGGTTATATGGAATTGGGTAATGAAGTGGGAATCTTTATGTGTCCCGGCGAATTTGACCCGATGCTCATCTTCGGCGGACCTGAATCAGGTGATGCTTCCTGGAAGGGTGAATCTTGGGATTATGCTCCTTTAACCGAAACAGCAGATATCGATAATGTAATGGTTTACGGTCTTTGTAATGACCAGGCAGGTTATGTGCTTCGTGACAACGAATACCATTCACTTATCGGTGAAAATGAAGAAGTAAATATTCTCAGCAGAACTGCCGGTTCAACTTTTACAGAAGGCTTTGAAGAGCTTATCAGTGAAGTGAAATAATTTCCTCTCCTGTAGATATATGTGTATTTTAACAAGCAATTTGTACACAATATCTGCAGGAGGTTTTTTTATGAAAAAATACATTGCATTGCTTATTTCATTGTCCCTCGTGCTTGTCCTTGTGGGATGTGGCAAGGATAAAAGTGATAGTCCCGCAAAGCCGGTGACGGAACAAAATTCTGACAGAGCAGTAAATTCAGGTGAAGTGGAGCTTGATGTGTCGGCAGAGCCTGTATCACAAGAGGAGTCAACCCTTGAAGCCGAAACAGAAAAGTCTGAAAATAATGTGGAAAATAAAGAAACTACAACAAAAAATACGGTTTCGGACAATCCTTCCCGGTGGACAAAGGCTCAGGTGGTGGAATTTTATAAGATTTCGGCAAAAAAATCGGAGTCTCGGATTCAATCATCACAGAAAATGATTCTCCATAAGCTTCAGGTAAAAAACAGTGGTCTTATGGGTGGCTTTATCAATATGGTTGAGCCAGTGATAAATACCGTAATCGGAAATAATGAAATAACCTTTCAGGGTGTTACGGGAGGCTATAATAAGCTTCGGGCATCCGACGCGAAAACCGCAAGGGCATATAAGGATGGAAAATATACAATTGTTGAAATGACTATGGTTGAACAGACCGACGGAATATATGGTAATGCCAATGAGGGAACTGTGGGACACGCAATCAGCGTTGTGGGTAATATTTCCGTTGTGACAGCGCAATTTCCCTCATTCAATATTGATTTCGAGAACTCGGATATAAAAATTCATTACACAAAACCCACTGTCAGGGTGAAAATTAACGAAAATGGTATTATTGAAAAGGGAACATGGAGCCATTATTCCAAAACTGATATAAAAAATCTTGTGATAAATAATATAAAAATTAATCAGGCAAATGCCGAAATTGAATACGTCATCAATGCAGGTGGCGGATTTTAACAAGGCTCTCCTTTAAAGGGGAGCTTTTTAATTACAAAAAGAGCCTCTTTTCGTTGACAAAGGGAGTAAATGGGGTTAAAATGGAAAAAAGACGATTTGGAAAAGGAGAATGTGTTGTGGCAAAAGTACCTTTAACTACTGAACAGGCAGAAATCAAAATGATGAAAAAGGAAAAAACAGCTTCTAATTTCAGGAGCTTTGTTGCAGTTGTTCTGGCTATTGCTATTACAGCAGGTGTTGTGTATTTTGGTAAAACAACAGCAGGAAACAAAATTACAACAGTTACACAAAGTGTTGCACCTGAAATAAATGATGACGGAAGCGGTGATTTCGGAACACAGGACCCGATTATAGATTCTGAAACAGGGGAACCTGTTGTTGATGAAAGTGGTGAACCTGCGACAGATGGTGAGGGCTCAACACCTTCAGATGCTCCTCAGAAGGAAGAAGAAAAAGCACCACAGAGAGAGCTTCCTGCAAACCCTGCTGAATGGACAAAGGCTGAAGCAGTGGATTATTATAAAAAAGCGGCAGCAAAATCACACGCATCAGTTCAGTCATCACAGAAAATGATTCTTCATAAGCTTGAGGTCAAGAACAGTGGTTTGATTGGCTCGTTCCTTAATGCAATAAAACCGATTATCGACACAGTTATTAAAAACAATGCAATTACCTACGGTGGTGTCACAGGCGGATACACAAAGCTCACTGTTTCTGATGTTAAAACAATCAAGTCATATAAAGAGGGTAAATATACAATTATCGAAATGACTATGGTTGAGCAGACTGACGGCATCTACGGCGATTTCCAGGGTGGTTCGGTCGGTCACGCAATTAACGTTTTAGGTAATGTGGCAACTGCGGTTGAGCAGTTCCCTATGTTTGACATTAAGTTTGAAGAGGCTGATATTAAGGTTCATTACACAAAACCGACAGTCAAAGTCAGAATTAATGAAAACGGTATCATTGAAAAGGGTACATGGAGCTATTATTCAAAGATTTATATCAGAGACCTTGATATCAGTGGTATTATGGTAAAACAAGCAGACGCAGATATTGAATACATAATCGTCATAGGTGGCGGTTTCTAAAAAAAGACTCCCGTAGGCGTTGTACCTGTAAGGATAC
>JAZNTF010000189.1:0-2933 GCA_045591625.1 Candidatus Fimenecus sp. | reverse complement strand
TCATTGATTATAAACCCTGATGGAGTAAGAGAATTACCACCCGAAAAACCTTTAATAACTACCCAATGCTGGCTTCCTGATGGATTCTTTGCCCCAAAAAGTACAGGCTTACCCTCTTTTAATTTTTGATAAATGTTGCCAAGATAATTCGTTTTGCTCGTAACAACTGTATAATGACTTGGCCAATAAACACTTCCTGATGATGTATAGCTTAATTTTTTCGACATAGCATCAGGAAATATTGTTGTTCCTGTACGATATGACTCCATCATAGCAATACCCGTTGTTGCACATCCGATTTTACCGATTGTTTTGCCGGAATTGCCGACTATAACATTTGCCCAACGAGAATCAGTCTGTTTAAAATCAGGAACATTTAATGAAATCGGTTTATAAATTTCGGTTGTCTGATTAGTTTTAAGATATTGACTGCTTACATATCCTGTTTTAACTCCATCATAAAGAATTTTACTCCAACCATTTGATGATGAAAGTATTATTACTATATCACCTTTTGAAACAGTATCTATGACGGAATAGTTGGTCCCTGCACCTGAACGGACATTAAGGGCAGTTGAACTTGTATTAACTGTTGCCGTCTTACCCGAATCAAGTTTTGTGTAATCCTTATGACAATAACCGTATTTTCCGTCAGCATACTCAACATAATACCAATCTCCTGATTTTGAAATCAAGGTTAAATATGTGTTTTTTGATAATGTCGTTAAAATTGCACTGTTTGTAGATGCACTTTTACGAATATTCAGCCTACCATTTGACACAGATACAATTCCTGCTTGTGATGTAAGGGTTGCACCATAAGATTTTATTGGCATAACAAAAAATGAAAATGTAATAATAAATGTTACTATAATTGAAAATGTTTTTTTCATAGTCACCTCGTCTTTCTGCATATATGCATACACAGTATAACAGAGGTCAACAAGTATGTTAATAGTCCAAATGTTGGAACTATAAACAAATAAATCCATTATAGCTATTGAAATAATTGCTATATCATTATATAATTCAAGGGTAAATGTTATGCTTTTGGAGGGAATATAATGCATTTATTAAAGGTTGATAAAACACATTATGTTGGTCAGGCTGACCCATATATTTTAAAATCAAATGGAAGATATTACATCTATGTAACAGGTCATGATGCTGTTTACGCATACCATTCTGATAATCTTTTTGAAGGTTGGGAATATTACGGTAAGGTAATGACAATGGAAGGACACGACTCTTTCTGGGCTCCTAGTGTTATTGAATTAGAAGGCAAATTCTATATGTATAATTCAATCGAAATTTACAACGATACACCTGACAAAGGCGGTCACAGAGGTGCTATGCATGTTTCAGTTGCTGATAACCCACTCGGACCATTCACAGGTACAAACCAGATTCTTCATCCATTCTCAATTGACTCACATATTGTACAGAATGAGGCAGGACTTTTCCTTTTTTATTCTGCTAACAGGTTTGAGGGTGAGCGAATCGGTACTTGTATTTATGTTGACAAGATGCTTGACCCATTCACACCTGCAGGAAACCCTGTTTTAGTTGTTGAGCCTACTCTTGACGAAGATATTTACTGTCGTGACAGATACAAAAAAGGTCAGCATTGGCACACAATTGAAGGTGCTTTCTATTTTAGAGAGGGTGACTGGCAATATCTTATGTATTCAGGTAATTGCTTTGAACAGCCCACATATTACATCGGTTATGCAAGAGCAAAAACTGATGAAACTGACCTTACAAAGATTAAGTTTGAAAAATATCCTGATGCTAACACATATCATCCGGTACTTAAAGCGAATGAATTTGAAGAAGGTACAGGCCACCACTCAATGATTAAGGAAGACGGTCAATGGTATGCGATTTATCATGCTCGTGACTATGACGACGGACTTAATGCAAGTGCATTTGATGCGAGAAATGCAAGAATCTGTAAATTAAATGTAGAAGACGGCATTATCACAGCTGAAAGATATAAAGACCATATATAAAATTAAAGAATCCATCTTACAAGATGGATTCTTTTTTCATTAATTAAACTTTGTACAATCAGAACATACATACCATATATCATTTTCCAAATGGCAGATTACATATACTCTTTTACGCGATATTGTAAACCCAAACTCAACGGTACTTACCGCATTATTGTTTTCATCATAACTTTTAACAGACTTATAACTATTTAGTTTTATGTTCTCTTCATCCGTATTCAATTCACTAAACATAGAACTGTCTACAATGTAATTATACGCTAGCTTATACTCTTCTGTATTCTTTTGTGCATTAAGCGCAACTGTTACTATGCCAAATACTGCAACAATAAACAATACAATTGCCAATAAGATTATTGATACAATAACTACAACTCTTTTCTTTGTCAATGATTCAGGAGCAGTATAACTATTAATATTTTGTATACTGGGTTCTGATTGAATATATTTAGAATTATTCAAATCTTTTTTCAAAACAACTATCGTGTTAGCTACCCTATCACCAATTGATGCTCCACTAATTAAAAGAACAATAATATCTATATGTACAATAAACAGAAAGAGATTTTTGATAAATAATTTTGGTAGTTTAGCTATCTCTCCTGTGCTTTTATCAAGAACAACCAAACCCGTTATCCTTTTCCCAATTGACCTACCTCTCATAATAACATCTCTCAAAACAAATAAAACAGGAAAAAGCATCATTATAAAAAATATAGGTAATGTATTATGAGAAGAAACCTCTGTGGCTCTTGACTCGAATAATAACGAATAAATTGTTAATATAAGGACAATAGAAAATCCAGCAATATTCCAATCTATTATCCATGCAAGAATTCTTAGTAACTTTACTTTCATTGTAGAATATGAATCTATTCTTCTCAAGTAGTTATAACGTTCATTTATTTGTTTTACTAC
>JAZNTF010000188.1:0-14959 GCA_045591625.1 Candidatus Fimenecus sp. | reverse complement strand
ACAGAAATTAATGTAACAATAGTTGAAACAACAGAAGATTCAATTACATTTGATATTACATTGGATAATAATGGAACAGAGGTTCAACCAAACGGAAATGTAACTGTTAAGATTCCTGTACCTGCTGATATGGATACAAATGGACTTTCAGTTTATCGTGCAGAAGAAGACGGTACATACACAGATATGAATGCTGTTTATGAAGATGGCTTTATGGTATTCACAACAGACCATTTCAGTATTTATGTTATGACAGTTGAAGAATTAACAAATCCATCTGAGCCGGAATGCAATCATACAGACAATGACGGTGACGGATATTGTGATGATTGTAATGAGCTTCTTGACCCATCAGTAGAATGTGAATGTAACTGTCATAAAACTGGTATTGCAAAATTCTTCTTTAATTTCATTCTTTTCTTCCAAAGACTTTTTGGAGCGAATAAAGAATGTGTTTGTGGTGTAGCACACTATTAATCTAATACATAATAAAATGACGGAGTCTTGAAAAAGGCTCCGTTTTTACACTTCAAATTATAATTTGTCGGGATGATATGGAATTAAAATAGGAAGAAAAATTTGTAGGGGCTGACGACCACGGCAGCCCGAAACGGGTGTAAAGAGAAACCAACAACGGGACGCCGAGTCGTCGTCCCCTAGATAAACTAATTGGTTTTATTTTATAATTGCGTCGCAGACCCTCAATTTTGCACTTTGCGCTTTGCATTTAGCACTTCCCCGATAAACTCCGATTTGTATATTTTATTTGCTTGAAATGAACGGTTAAATGTGTTAACATCAGTATATTAAATTACTTGATGGGTGAATATTATGTTCAAGAAAATCATCTCGATTATATGTGCGGTGTTGTCGATGATTGGCTTTCCTGTAGGTGAGCAGAAGCTTTCAAATCCAAATGCGAGTGCTGAGGCTGTTGAGTTGTATTCGTACATCTGTGATGTCTATGGCGATTACATAATTTCAGGTCAGCAGGAGTCAACTTGGGTTGATGGTGAGCAGTACGAATTTGAATATATCTACGAAAAAACAGGAAAATATCCTGCGATTCGTGGTCTTGACTATATGAATGACGACTTTAAGGGTGTTAATCGACGAGCTATTGAATGGCACGAAAAAGGTGGCATTGTCACAATCTGTTGGCATTGTGGTAGCGATTTCAGCGGTAGTTGGGCAGAGAGTATGAACACGGAAATTACTGATTGGGATAAGGCGCTTACAGAAGGTACTCCTGAATATGAAAAACTCATAGCAGGTATGGATAAGGGTGCAAAGGCTTTACTTGAACTTAAAGAAAATGGCATTCCTGTTCTCTGGCGACCATTCCACGAGGCTGACGGTCAATGGTTCTGGTGGGGTAAGGGCGGAAACCGTAATTTCAAGAAATTATGGAAGCTTATGTACGAAAGATACACAGAATACTGGGAGCTTGATAATCTTATTTGGGTTTTAGGGCTTTCAGAGCGTGGAGATGACTACTTCAAGTGGTATCCGGGTGACGAATATGTGGATATTGCAGGAGCAGATTCATATATTGACGGACCCAACGAGAGACTTTACAAAAAAGTGAAAAATGTTGTTGGCAAAAAGATGCCGATTTGTTTCCACGAGTGCGGTAAAATCCCAACTGTTGAAGAATTGCATTCTGCAGATGCAAATTGGGTATGGTTTATGGCCTGGCACACAGAATATATGATTGAACGAAACAGTGTAGAAGACTTAAGTGTAATTTATAATGATGAATCTGTAATTACTCTGGATGAATTGCCGGAATGGAAATAATTTGTGATGGATGTTAAGGAATTTGCCTTGGCATCCATTTTTTTGTTAAGGAAAAATTTAAAATGTATGGACTTTTATAATAGTAGGTGGTATAATTAAAACAATTATAAGTAAAAATATGCCTATTTTTAGGAGGCTTAAAGTAAAATGAGATTATTAAGAATAATAGTAGCAATAGTTTTTGTTGTTATGTTCATATTGTTTTCCATCTTTTTTGTCAGAGAAAAAATGAACACAGATAACACAATTCCTGTTATTTCCGTGGAAGGTGAAATTATAGAAGTCAGTTTCCATGCTACGGATGAAGAATTACTTAAAGGTGTTACTGCGTATGACGAAAAGGATAAGGATATAACTGATAAAATTATTGTTGAATCAGTTTCAAAATTCCTTGATGATGGTGTTTGTAAAGTAACCTATGCTGTTTGTGACAGTGATAATAATGTTTCAAATGCAACAAGAAAAATCAGATATAAGGATTATCAATCACCGAAGTTTTCTATGAGCGCTTCTACCTGTTATTCAATATATGAAAAAATAAATGTTTCAGATATTATTTCTGCACATGACTGTATTGACGGTGACATTTCAAGAAGTATTATAGTTACATCAGAGGACTTTACTTCCTCCGTTGCAGGTGTTTTCAGTATAGAAATTTCGGTTACCAACAGTAAGGGTGATATTTCAACAATCAAAATTCCTTTGGTTGTGGAAGACAGAATTATAACTGCACCAAAAATTGAGTTAATGGAATATCTTATTTATGCGAATGTTGGCGATGAAATCGATTTTTCAGAATATATTATAGGGGTAACAGATAATAAAGGTAATCCTATTGAAGGTGAAGTCAGAGTTGAGACCGATGCGGATTTGACAAAACCGGGCACATATAGTGTGCATTATTACACAACGGATTCAAAGGATGTCCAGGGACACACAATATTAAATGTTATCGTAGGTTGAGATTATGAAATTTTCAGAGATTAAAATTGAATGGGTGAGTATTCTCCGAGACTTGTTAAAAAATGCTTGGGCTATTATTATGGCGGCACTTATCGGCTTAATGGGTATGTATGTTGCTACAAGAAGTATTTACACTCCCGAATACACATCTTCTGCTACTGTCGTAGTTAATGCCAAGAGTTCATCAGCGGGTTCATATTCTTTGTTTTCTCTTTCTGTTGATATGGCAGAAGTTGTTTCAAGAGTTATTGTTGAACCCACAGTTAAGGAGAAGGCTTGTGAGATAATGGGTGTTGATGAATTTGATGCTGAGCTTTCTGCATCGGTTCACACAAGAACGAATTTTATCAAGCTTTTTGTGACAAGTGATAGTCCACAAAAATCATACGACTATCTGAAGGGTGTTATTGAAGCGTATCCGCAGATTTCCGACAGCGTTTTTGATAATGTGGTTGTCAGTGTTTTGGCTATGCCTGAAGTTCCCCACAGTCCTTCAAACAGCGTTTCTCAGATGAACAGAATATTGGTTGTTGGTGGTGCAACGGCTTTTGTTGCAATGATTGTGGTTATTCTTTCTGTTTTCCGAGACACCATAAAGGATGAAGACGATTTTGAGAAGAAAATAGACTCTAAGTTGATTGGTTCGATTCCTCACGAGAGAAAACATTATAACCTTAAGGAAAGATTATCAAGAAAGAAAAAATCCCTTCTTGTACATAACAATGCGTTTGTTAGCCTTAAATATGTAGAAAACTATCACAAAATTGCTGCTAAACTTGAGCACATGAAGCGTCACGACGGAACAAAGGTGTTTGCGATTACAAGTGTCGCTGAAAATGAAGGTAAATCTACAGTTGCATCAAACATTGCACTTTCTTTGGCTGACAGAGGTCACAGGGTAATTCTTATTGATATAGACAGTAAAAAACCGGCTTTGTTTAAAATTTTCGAGAAACAATATGACGAAAAAACAGAACTTGCCAATTTGATGAATGGCAAAATTAATCCAACTGAATACAGACCGATTAAATATAAGAAAACATCGCTCTATCTCGCTATAAATACTTCTCCGCAACCTGAATATGGTGAATGGATTGAAGAAGGAAAATTGGCACAGGTTATAGAGGCGTTTAAGGGACAAGTAGACTTTGTTATTCTTGACACATCTCCTATGTCTGTTGACGGATATGTTACAGACCTTTCAAAGATAGTAGAAAAAATGGTGCTGGTTGTCAGAACAGATATTGTACATACTTCAGCAATCAATGATGCTATTGCAACTTTTGAAGAAGTTGGTGGTAGTGTTGCCGGATGTATTCTTAACGACGTTTATCCGGAAACAACAAGCTTCTCATTGAGTGGCGCGGACGAAAGCCATTACTCATATGGTTGGCGTTATGGCAAAAGCAAAAGATATGGCCATTACGGTAATTACGGTAGATACGGCAAATATTCAAAACCTCAGTTTAATTACAATGAGGACGATTCAGAAGAAAATTAAAGGGATGACAGTGATATGAATCAGACCGAGAACAAAAGCATAACATCATCTTCCAATATGAAGACGATAAGTGTTGATAACATTATGATAGGCATAAGGCGTTTCGGATGGCTTTGTGTTGTTCTTGCTATACTCTTTGGTGGAATTGCATTTGCTAAGGAGCAGATTAATTATGTGCCTGTTTATACTTCAGAGGCGACATTTACAGTAAGTACAGAAAATAACTCGTCCATTGGTGGCGTGTCTGTATATTCCTTCTATTATAATGTGGCAACAGCAAATCAGCTTTCAGAAACATTTCCTTATATTCTTAACAGCGGATTAATTCAGAACGCTGTTTGTGAAGATTTGGATTTACCGTATTTGCCTGTAACATTTGTATCAGATGCTGTTGAAGGCTCAAATATGTTCACACTTAAAGTAAGGTCTAAAGACCCACAATTGGCATATGATGTTCTTGTTTCAGCCATCGATAATTATCCTACAATTGCAAAATATGCGGTAGGTAACATAAAAATTGAGATGATAACATCTCCTGTAGTACCGACTGAGCCATCTAACACAAATGACTATCTGAATGCTGTTATTAAGGCTATGGCTCTCGGTGTAGGCTTGGGCGCACTTATTATTTTGTTGTATATAGGTACACATAATACAATCAGAACGAAGAATGATTTAAAAGCAAATCTAAGTTCAGAGGTTATTGGTGTTGTTCCAAGAGTGTGGTTTAAAAAGCATAATAAAGACATCAACCGCTCTGTTCTTACAACAAATGATAAAATTGAAGACGGATTTACAAGCTCTATACGTGTTATTAAAAATGTTATTAAGAATTCATTAAAGCATGGCGAAAAGGTAATTATTGGTACGAGTACTGCTCCCGGTGAAGGCAAAACAACAATTACAACAAACCTTGCTATTGCTATGGCTGAGCACGGAAGAAAAGTTTTGCTTGTCGACGGTGACGTAAGACGTTTGAGCGTTTCTCCGTTGTTGGGTGTTAATCCGGAAGAAATGAATTTTGTAATAGAAGCAGATGACTATAAAATAGCATATCTTGAACAATATAAGATTTATTTGCTCTTGTTTGATGCGCCTGAAAAGGGTGGATTTAAATATGTAAACTCTAGCTTTATTAAAGATGTTTTTGATTCTGTGCGACACAAATTTGACCTCATTCTTGTTGATACTCCTCCTTGCGGACTTGTATCTGACGCTCTTTTCTTTGCACAGGTTGCTGACGCTGCGTACTATGTTGTATTACAGGATGCAGTAAGAACAACAAAAATCAAGAATGGCTTTAATAACCTTATGAGTACGGATGTAAAGATTTTAGGATGCATTTTAAATGGTGCATCATCGGTACATTCAAGTTATGGTTACGGTAATTACGGTTATGGCAGATATGGCTATGGTCGAAACCATTACGGTAAGTATGGCTATGGCAAATATGGTTATTATAACAGATATAACTATGGCAGATATGGTTATGGTAAATATGGTTATGGTAACAAGAAAACTGATGAATAAACGAACAAAGAAAAAGGACAAGGAATTAAACCTTGTCCTTTTTTATTGAATTAATGCTTGAAGCAAGCGTTATATTGTTCCACCCAACGTAAAACGGCTTTGCGATTGTAGGTGGCAGGCATTGCAGCGGTTACTGCAGTTGCTTTTGCTAACTGTAAGCCCATCTTAATAACTTTGCCGAGAATTATCTTGTTGTTTGCAAGCCCGGCAACTTTGATTTTTATATCTTCTAAAGACATTCCGCCAAGCATCGCGCCAAGGCTTGTTGAATCAGCATCAATCGTCATATCTTCAGCATTAAGGATGCCTTTTGCAAAAATGTAGTCAAGCTCAGGTCCCTGAAGTCTTGTGAGAAGTAATTTAACACAGGCAAGCGGAGCCAATGCAGCACCGATTTCTTTGTAAAAATTTTTCTGGTATGTCCAAAGAGTTTCCGCACTGTATGAACCGCTACAATCATTGGAAACAGCATCCGCAAGGATTTTAGCTGCCTTAAGAGAATTTGCAATACCTGAGCCGATAACAGGAACAGTCATAAAAGCACTATCGCCAATTGCAGCGTATCCGTCAGCAACAAGAACACCTAATGGTTGACGAACAGGAATGTTTGCAAAGTCATCAGCGCGAAGTATTTCTGTGCCGATACTTGGATTCCCTTCTCGAAGCATTTCAATTTGATTCATTGCATATTCTCTGTCAAATGGACGGAAACGACCAATAAGCACATCAGTATGTTCTTCTTCAGTAGCAACCCATGAAATACCTAACTCATTATTAGGGAGAAGGATAACCTTGAATTTATCGTGTTCAGCAACCTCACACGCCTTATTGAAAAAAGCTCTGTAAATATAAAACTGTTCATATTCAACAGGATTATTCTGAATTCCGGTTGAAGCAGGCATGTTGCGCCTTACGGGAGAATTAAGTCCACAGGCGTCAATAACAAAGTCTGCCAGGTATTCTCCTTTATCGGTTTTGATTCCGACAACTCTGTTTCCAAAGAAAACAGGACCTTCAATATTTTGCTCATACTCGAATTTTACACCGGCTTTTTCAGCATGTTCAATTAAGTGAACATATATATCTCTACGCTCCATCTGAATTTCTTTTTTATCTTCTTCAGTATGCTGAGTAAGTGCAGTTTCCATAGCAGGACCGTAAAAAGTCATATCTTGTTTTAAGTTATACTTGCTTTTATCAGGAAGGGGAATGCCAACGGCTGTCCAACCTTTTTTATCAAAGATGTCTGTCCAGTCATATCCCATCTTATCTTTTGCATTTCTTTCATATACGGTTACATCATAACCTCTTTTTGCAAGTATCATAGCGGCGGCAATTCCACCATGACCACCACCGGCAACAATAATTTTATTTCCCATAAAAATACCCCTTTTCAATATTTTCCATCGAATTTTTTAAAATTATATCACAAAACACTTGCATTATCAACAGGATTAATGTTATAATGATTAGACAACAATGGTTTATTGTGGGTTTTAATGTGATTTGCGAGATAACGGACAGTTTAACTAATATCTTTTTAAAAATTAAAAGAGAAGGAATAAAGAAAAATGGCTAAAAAAGCACATAAGAATGCGGTTAAGGTAGAGATTCCAGAATATCAGACAATACGTGAAATTGTTTTTGAAGGTACAGAACGTGGCGGCGATAATAAGCAGTTTATGTTCCTTGACAGAAACAAGCAGCTTCAAGAGCTCAACTATAATCAGACATTTTATAGAATCAGAACTCTCAGCACATATTTTTACAGCAAGGAATTAAGAGGCGGCAAGAAGATTGCTATCGTTTCTGAAAACCTTATTGAATGGGGTCTTGCTTACTATGCTATTATTGTAGGTGGCAATATTTGTGTACCTATGGATGCAAAGCTTTCTTACGAAGATATTGAGGACCAGATTATACGTTGTGATTGTGATGCAGTTGTTTGTTCAGCAAAGTTCAGAAAGTTTGCAGAGCAGATTAAGGCAAATCCTCAGGTTCCTCAGATGGAATATTTCTTTATGGATGAGTTTGATACATATTATGCTGAAGGCGAAAAGATGATTGAAGCAGGTGACGATTTGTTTGATAAAATCGAAATCAAGCCTGATGATTTGGCTGCAATCGTTTTCACATCCGGTACAACAGGTAAGAGCAAGGGCGTTATGCTTACACATAAAAACGTTGCTAGCAACTGTTCTGCATCACTTCGTGTGCTTACAGGTCGTCACGCTATTGCTTTCTTGCCTTTGCATCACACTCTTTCATGGGTTAGTGGTCTTTATGCAACATATATCGTTTCTGAATGGGGTTATCTTTGCGACAGCCTTAAGGATATTCAGAGAGATATCAAGAAATTCCAGCCATATAACTTTACGGGTGTTCCACTTGTTGTTGAAACAGTTTATGACAGAATCTGGAAAACTGCTCGTAAAATGGGCAAGGAAGAATTGCTCAAAAAGGGTATCAAAATCAGTAATGTTCTTATGAAATTCGGTATAGATAAGCGTCGTAAGATTTTTAAGATGGTTCATGATAACCTTGGCGGTAACCTTGATATGATTGTATGCGGTGGTGCATATCTTGACCCTAAATATGAAAAGGGACTTTATGACATCGGTATTGACGTTTTCAATGGCTATGGCCTTACAGAATGTTCACCGGTTATCACTTGTAACCACCCTGGCAAATTTAAGTTTGGTAGTGTTGGTACTCCGCTTGATTGTAATGAAATCAAGATTGTTGACCCTGATGAAAATGGTGTTGGTGAAATCTATGTAAGAGGTTCAAACGTTATGGTTGGTTACTATAACGACCCTGAAGCTACTGCAGCAGCATTTGATGGTGACTGGTTCAAAACCGGTGACTTTGGTCGAATCGACGAAGATGGTTTCCTCTTTATGGTTGGTAGAAAGAAGAATCTTATCATCCTTTCAAATGGTAAAAACGTTTCTCCTGAAGAAATAGAAGAGAAGCTTATGAACAATATTCCTTATGTTAAGGAAGTTCTTGTATATCAGGAAGGCGACAAAATTACAGGTGAATTCTTCCTCAATGAAGAAGATTACCCTGATTGCAGAGACAGTCTTGATGCAGATGTTAAGAAAGTGAATGCAATGATGCCAATGTTCAAGCGTGTTGGTAGTATTGTTGTTCGTGACGAGGAATTTCCAAAGACAACAACAATGAAGATTGCAAGAAAATATCATACAAACTAAAACATACAGAATATTTAAGAGGAGACAACTCATAAAAAGGTTGC
The DNA here is from genome assembly GCA_045591625.1 of Candidatus Fimenecus sp. Classification (GTDB taxonomy): domain Bacteria; phylum Bacillota; class Clostridia; order Oscillospirales; family Acutalibacteraceae; genus Fimenecus. Next base: position 5,903 of record JAZNTF010000188.1, on the reverse strand, counting down.
CTCCTTTATTTTTTAGGTGAATTCTTGACGAAAAAATAAAAAAGTGTTATCATTTGTGATAGAGAAAAATAGTCACTGTGTACATTTTCAGGAGGATGAAAATATGAAAAATTTTTTTAGAACGAGCGTTGCTTTTCTTCTTGTTTTATCTATTATTTCAAGTTTTTTTGTGTTCTTTGGAAAAGAGCTTAATCAAGATGTGGTATCACTTCATAAAGGACAGTATAAAAATTACCTTCTTCTTGGTGATAGTGTTGCAAGTGGCTATCGTGATGTAATGAGTGATAATGATGATGCTTACAATAAAGCATATCAGGAAACAGCATATTGCAGAGTTCCGGGCTCATATGCAGATGTTCTTGCAAATGCTATTATTGAGGATAAGTCAATGACTGCTTTTGCAGGACCTGGATTCAGAACAATAGAAATTCGTTATATGTTGGAAGATGATTTTGCAGGGGTTGATGATTATATGTTTCACCCTGCTCAAATGAATGCAGTGGGTGAGCCCGGTAGTGAAGAATACAGAACAGCATATAAAAAGGCAGTTGCAGAGGCTGACCTTATAACTCTCGGTGTTGGCGGTAATGACTGGGGTGCATATCTGGGATGGGTTATTGCTGATGTTTTTGAAAAAGAGAATGTTGCAGATAAATATATTGTAATGTTGGAGGAATATCTTGCAGAAAATGCAGTAGATTTAAGCAACATTGAAGACTTTGTTGAAATTGCACATATTGCAGGTGCTCTTCCAGCAGTTGCTCAGGCTATTCCTCAAGCACTTGACGATGGTCTTGGAAGATTTTATGGAAACTGGGATTATATGATTCAGGACATTTACAACCTTAATCCGGATGTTACATTGATGGTTATTGGTATGAGTGACAATAGCGTTAAGGGAAAATATTACGATTATGATGGTGTGGTTGGTGAGCCGGTAAACGGTGGTGAAGAACCTGATGAAGCTACTGCGAAGATTACAACTACAATTGTAGATTTTATCTTATCTGTAGGTAATCAGCCAATGATTGAAGGTGCAGAAAAATTTGGGTATACATATGTTGATACAGCAGGTACTACATATGTTGAGAGTCATCCTGACGCGGATGGACATATTAATATTGCAAATAGAATTATAGAAGAGCTTCCTCATCCTGATTATTTTGATAAGTTTGATGATGTAAAACCAGGTAATAAATATTATAATGATGTTGAATATGTTGTTATGAATAATATTATGAGTGCAACATCACCAACAACATTCAGTCCTGATAGTATTCTCGACAAAGGGGAGTTAAATCAAGCTTTGAATGTAATCTATGGTACAGAAAATCCTGTGTCTGATGAGACAGACGTGAGTGTAGTGACATTTGCGTTAGAAATAGTAAAAGATGGCGCTAAAAAAGGCATTTTAGGTTTATTTGAATCACTTTCTTTTGCATTACAGGTAATGAAAGATTACGATTATAGTTTGGGTGCTCCTGTAACAAGAGGAGAAGCTGCAAAATACTTCAGAGCGCTTGCAGAATAATTTTATACCAAAAAAGACCTCCTTGAAAAAAGGAGGTTTTGTTATAAAACAAGCCGTCGATTTTACTCAACGGCTTTTGTTGTATTAAAGGTTGTAATATTTGTCGAATTCTGCAGGATGAGGAATTGCAGAAAGCTGACGAACTTCTTCACGCTTACCCTTAATAAAGTTCTTGATAAGTTCTTCTGGGAATACGCCACCTTCTGTAAGGAATTCGTAATCAGCTTCAAGAGCGTTAAGTGCTTCATCGAGAGAAGCAGGAAGATGTGAAAGCTTTGCTTTTTCTTCATCACTAAGGTGATAAAGGTTTACGTCGTATGGACCCCAACCGTTTGCGTGTGGGTCAATTTTATTCTTAACGCCGTCAAGACCTGCCATAAGAATTGCTGCATAGCAGAAATATGGGTTACAAGTAGCATCAGGGTTACGAAGCTCAAATCTGCGCTTGTCAGGACTCTTAGCATAAGCAGGAATACGGATGACAGCACTTCTGTTTGATGTTGCATAACCAACAGTTACAGGAGCTTCAAAACCAGGGATAAGACGTTTGAATGAGTTTGTGCTTGGGTTTGTAATAGCACAAAGAGCGCCGATGTGCTTAAGAAGACCACCCATAAAGTAGTGAGCAGTTTCACTAAGTCCTGCATAACCTGCATCGTCTGCGAAAACAGGCTTGCCATCCTTGAAAAGAATCATATGTACATGCATACCGCTACCTGCTTCACCGTAAATTGGCTTTGGCATAAATGTAGCTGTCTTACCGTATTTAAGAGCTGTGTTATGAATGATATACTTAATCCACATTGTTGCGTCAGCCATGTGAACAACTTCGCCAAGCTGTGGTTCAATTTCAAACTGACCTGATGCAGCAACTTCAGGATGATGGTAGTTGATTTCAATACCTGCATCCTTCATAAGCATACACATTTCACTACGGCATTCATATGAGATATCGAATGGCTTTGCAATATGGTAATTCTTCTGCTTAGGAACAACAACACCCTTACCTTCAACATCAGAGTTCCAGTATGACTGTTTTGCGTCAACAGTAGCACCAATATATCTTCCTTCAACATTCCATGTAACATCGTCGAAAAGATAGAATTCAAATTCAGGTAAAATCTTCATTTCATCAGCAACACCGCTGTTTTTCATGTGTTCAACAGCTGCCTTAATGATGTTACGAGGATACTGTGCAAGAGGACGATTGTCAGGCTTGTCAATAATCATTGCATTACCTGTCATTGATAATGTAGGAATAGAACAGAATGGGTCGATAACAGCTGTGTCAGGGTCAGGAATGAAAACCATATCACTCTTTTCAACAACTGCATAACCATAGTTAGAAGCATCAAAACCAATACCACTCTTCATTGTATCCTCTGAAAAGTTTTCAGCAGGAATAGTAACGTGACGGTACTGACCATTAATGTCAACCATTTTGAAATCGACCATCTTAATGTCGTTTTCTTTGATAAGATTAAGAACGTCATTTATGCTCTTAGCCATTTTAACATCTCCTTAAAAAATACTATGTGATAAATATATCACAAAATTGACCTGTTCGCAATACTTTAATTGAGTAAAATTTGTATATTTATGTGTTGATTTTATTGAAACAGATAGTGGAAACAATGGTAAAATACGATGCATCATAGGATAGATAAACAAAAATCCGAAACCGTCGCCGATTGGCAATAGTTTCGGATTATTTGCTTTTGGTGGAACAATGTCCGAGGTGTTCGAACATTGCTCCATTGCTGATTTTTCGCCACTAAAGGCTGCTTCAATATCATCAAGCGGGATGTCATCTATGGTGACAGGCTTATTGCTTGCATTAATAATAAGTGTCAGATGATCATCATAAAGATAAACGGAATGAACAAAGATGTTGATGATTGCTCTGCGTTTTGCCATATCATCACCAGGCATCTCACAGACATAATTAAGAAAGGCTAAAATCTGAGCTTCGCTTAGAAGAACTCTCTTGTTCTGCTCTATGGCAAGCTGTTCTTCAAGCTCTTCTTTTTCTGCCTGACGGCGGTTGATTCGCTCCGTAAGAGCTACTGCATCTCCGCCTTTTTCAATGGACAACCACATATTTTCAATAGCTTCATCAATTTCCTTGATTGAGCTTTTAAGATTTTTGATAGAGAGATTGTCAGGATTTCTGTTACATTCTTCCGATATCTTTTTGGCTATATATTGCATCTTTTCATCCCTCAGCATTTTAAGGCACTCGTTAATAACAAGGTCTTCAATCAGTTGTTTGCTGATAGACTTCTTTTCACATTTCTTTTTCCTTGCACTTTTGCAAACATAATAGTGATATACAGCTCCTGACTTGCCCGTACCGCAGACACCAATCATCATTTCTTTACAATGACCGCAGAAAAGCTTGGTGGTTAAAATATAGGCATCGTCGCCCTTTGTCTTTGCCTGTGCTCGTTTATTTCTGTTCAAAATCTCCTGTACCCGATAGTATAAATCATCTTCAATGATTCTCGGCATACCACCGGGAGTCTCCTTTCCGCTGTAAATATAATAGCCGATATAGCGTTTGTTACTTAAAAGTCTTGTAAGGCTTGTGAAGCTGAACTCATTACCGATTGAGGTTTTAATATGTCGTCTGTTAAGGTCTTTGATTATTTCGACTTTAGGCTCACCTCGGGCATAGCGTTCATAGATTTCTCTGACGATTGCCGCTTCATCCTCATCAACATAAAAGGTTCGGTCTTTTTTATTAACCTTAAAGCCGAGTCCGGGATTGCTGCCGTTTGAAAGGCATTTTTCTGCATTGATTGCAAGACCACGGTTTATTTTCTGTGCCAACTCTACAGAATAATATTCTGCCATACTTTCAAGCAAACCCTCAACAAGGATGCCTGAAGCATCTTCGGTGATATTTTCTTTAGCCGAGAATACCCTAACACCGTTCTTTTTCAGTTTTGCCTTATAAATCGCACTGTCATATCTGTTACGTGCAAAGCGGTCAAGCTGATAAACAAGCACTCCCTCAAAGGTGTGTTTTTCACTGTCGGTAATCATTCGCTGAAAGTCCGAACGGTTGTCGGAAGTACCGCTTTGTGCTCGGTCTATATATTCGCCGACTACCGTATAATTATGAGCTGCCGCATATTCATAACAGATTTTTAACTGTCCTTCAATTGATTGCTCCGTCTGTCTTTTACAAGAGAAACGGGCGTATATTACTACATTCATTTTAATCCTCCTGATTTTGTTATTTTAATTTTATTTAGATTTATTTTCTTTGTCGAATGTGCGAAGCTCCCCGATACCGTAAAATATCGGGGAGCTGTATATTAAGCATACTCAGGATGCTTTTCTAACCATTTATTAAAATATTCCTTTCCGAAATCACTTTCGTAAAACTTTTTGATTTCGGGAACCATAGCCGAGGCAAAAGAATCAAGAACTTCTCTCGGCAATTCAATTTTGCTGTAATCAACCGGAGTAAAAGAAAATTCTCCACGGGTGTCGGTGGCAAGATAATAAATAATATATTTGATGGTATCAATAAACTTCATTCGCATCACCTCGCATCCCTGCCCTGACGGGCTCTGTATCTGCTCTCACAGATTTTTATAATTGCCTCTTCAATCTGTTCGGTTGTGTAGCTTTTCGGAAAGTATTTTCGTATTTTTTCAGCAGGAATTCTGATTTTCTCTCGCTGATTAGCCTTTTCCTCTGCCAAGATTTCACCTATATGCTCAGGAGTTAAACCTTCTTCTCTGCTTATTGCACGAAGCCTTTGAGCTTGAGATAAGTTTGGAGTAGCATCACAGACACGGATTTCTTCAACTAAATCCGCCTGTTCAACCTCATTGAGATAAGAAAGCTCTACTGCAGGGGTAAATGCTATTCTTTCTTCATCAACAAGGTTAAGAAGTTCAGGAATGAGATTAGTAAGACGAATATAGCGGTGAATCTGCCTTGAACTTTCATCAACTGACTCTGCCATTAAATCTCTGCTGTACTTTTGGCCAACTTGTCCAAAAGTTTTACCCTGATGATTTAATGCTTCAAGCTTCAATTTGTAAGCAAATGCCTTCTCCGACGGCAATATATGCTCACGATGCAGATTACTGTCCACAAGCATAATAGCCGCCTCGTCACGGTTTACGGCATAAATAAAAGCAGGTACTGTTTCCAGCCCTGCCTTCACTGATGCTCTCAGGCGTCTGTGACCTGAGATAAGTTCATATTCATCGTCAGTATTTTCTAAAGGTCTCACAACAATAGGTGAAATAACACCTTTCTGCTGAATACTCTCTATGAGATTATTCATTTCGTCATTGTCAAGAACTTTATACGGATGTCCCTCAAAGGGATGAATTTTTTCTACCGGGAT
>JAZNTF010000187.1:0-10517 GCA_045591625.1 Candidatus Fimenecus sp. | reverse complement strand
TCACTCCTAAAATAGAATTATGTATAAAAATAACCGGTGTAAGCTTTGTGTTAAGCCTACACCGGTATAATCATATCGTTAAAATAATAGTTTACTTTTTGCGATGTGAGTATAGAGGCATAGACCTGCAAGTATCATAATTATACTTTGCAAGCCAGGAATTAAGCATATCATGTTTTGTAAAACGATATGTATTCATAACCTTTACCTCATTTGTTTTTTGTCACTATAACACCACGAAAATGATTTGTCAAGGAAAAGTTTGAAAATTTATTGTCTTTTTCACTAAAAACATTGTCGAAAAATAGTGCAAAAGAGAGAAGTTTGAAAAAATATAGAATAAATGTGTAGTAATTGGAGAATTTTGACATATATAAGTGAGTGTTATAAATACTCGGTTAAATTGAGTTTAGGAGAGAATATAATGAAACTAGAAGACTTGAAAATGTTTAAATATGTGCAGGTTAATGATAATACATTAGCAGAGCAAATAAAAACAATTTATCATCTTACATCAGAGACAATAAATAATATTTCAAAATCCTTTGATAATTTCACTATGCATGATATGAATCATGGATTGCGTGTGGCATCATATATGGAGCAATTAGCTTTTGGAATTGGTGAAGATTTCGATTGTAAGATAGCAAAATTCAATGCGTTTGAGATTACATTAATGATATTATCGGCTATTCTGCATGATATTGGAATGACTATTAGGGAGGAGGATAAAACAGCCATAAAAAATAACGCAATAAAATACTCTAACGAATTAACTTTTGAGGGCGTTTTAAAGGTTACCAACAATAATGAAACTGAAGCGATTAAAGAAATTATAAGAAGAACGCATGCTGCTAGAATATATGAATTTATTGACTATGAGTTTGACAATAGGAGCATTAACGACATTCTTTTGTTGGACAATAATTATCCTTATGCCGAAGATGTAGCTGAAATATGTAAAGCACACGGAGAAGAGCATTCGTATTTAAATGATCTATCAAAAGAATCTACCAAGGGTAAATATTCATATAATTTACAATATATTGCAGCTTTGCTTAGGTTGGCCGATTATTTGGATTTGGATAAATCTAGAACACCCGTGCTTTGGTTTCGCGTAATGGAAATTGAGGGATTTAGTAAAGAGGAGTGGGAAAAGCACTTTATAATACACAATGTAACTAAACTAAAAGATTACATTGATGGTAAACTCCAAGTCTATTTTGATGGAAGAAGCGAAAACGCAAAAATACATAGAAAATATTTAGCTTACATCGACGATATAAAAGTAGAGTTGGAAAATAGCGATAATCTATTAAACACAAAGACAGCAGATGGTAAATATAAGTTTAATATTAGTACAAAAATTGACGATAGAGTTAAAACTATCGGTTTTACATATTCTGATTTGAGACTTAATTTAGATTACGCAGCTATAACAGAATTATTAATGGGAAGAAATATTTACGGAGATCCGAGATTGGGGTTGAGAGAATTAATACAGAACTCTATAGATGCTTGTGAACTTATGAAGGAAATATGTGAAATTAACGAGGATTTAATATTGGTTGATCCAGAAATAATAGTGTCAATTTCCAAAAATAAAAACACCGTGAAAATTAAAGATACAGGTATAGGAATGTCTTTGGAAATTGTAAAAAAACACTTTCTTAATGTAGGGAAATCCTATTATAAATCAAATGAGTATTTATTCGAAAATCATCAATACCAACCTATAGGGCAATACGGAATTGGTTTTTTGGCATGCTTTTTATTATCGGATAATGTTGTCGTTAAGACAAGACATTATCTAAGTGCTGAAATTAATCAAATCGAATTAGAGAAAAACAGTGAATATGTTGTAACAAATACTCATGAAACACCGAACTTCTGTGGAACAGAAATTAAGCTGGAGTATGACAAGTTTTTTAATGTGTTTAAAAATGAACATGAATTACAAAAGTTTCTGGAAAAATATTTTTTCACACAGATACCTATCACAATACGAGACGAAGATAGTAGAAGCTCTATTAAAATACAGAATACTTGTTCTGATAAAATCGAAACTGTTTTAAGTTTAGAAAATAAATCTTCTAAATATATGGTTGTAAACTGTAAAGATTATTCTGAAAAAATAACAGGTAAACTTTATCTAAATAATATAAAAACCAAAAAGTTTATTGTTGACGATGTGGATAAGAAAAATTCGTATTTTTATAATTTCGAAGAAGAGAAATTTCAAAAAAGCAAAAATAATGATGGCTTTTATTGTTTTTGCAGATATCCTATTATTTCCGTTGAGGAATATAATCAAATAGCTTCTAAATCTAAAAGGAATGATGCTGGATTTTGTAAAGAAGTTCTTGCTTACGCTGAGAAAAACGGCGGGTTATCTACTTTGTTCTTTCCTGTAGATGTTGCCGATTTCAACTCTTTTTTTAGAGTGCAATATGAAGGGTATTTTAAAAATCGTGAAAATGTTTTTAAAAAAATAAAACTTGAATATTTTGAAAAAATTTTGAAGGGGTATGCGAATGAATTCCGTTTTTGTTTTGTTAAAGGCGATAGGAAAATAGAATTGTTTAATGCATCTTTAGCCGATAGCAGATATTTCTATGACAATGTTGATGATGCTGAATCACATGCTTCATATGTATACAACAAAGGCATTTTGGTAATGAATTACGGCGTTATAAGGAGTTTACTTCCAGTTAATGTCCAAGAATTACTTGGTGTTGTTAACTGTGTTGATTTGCCTGTAAAGCTTGATGTATCACGGAATCGAATTATAAGGGGGAAAAAAGATTTGGTTGTTGAGTTAAATACGGTGTTGTTAAAATATATCCAGAATCATAAAGCTTCTCCCGAATTAGACCAGTATATAGATAGAATGATTATTTGTTTAAAAGAAACTTTAAATAATTGATAGTGTGTATTTTTATAGGTACTATATATAGTTATTTAATTTTTAGATGAGTAATTATAAATCGTAACAAGGGCAAGGATTTTCCTTGCTCTTGTTTTTTGTGGTTTATTTATGTTATCATATATTTAAATTAAAAGATTGAAAGCGAATAAATAATATGAACTTTGTTTGGCATGATTATAACCCTAAAACGATGGGATATGTTGAAAACTGGCTTGATGAACATGCTGTCAAAATGACCGGTATGGATGAGGGCTTTCATCAGGAATATGAATATTGGTCCAATGAGGATTACAACATTGTTGGTGAAAACTATTGGTGTAAGGTGGTTTTTGAAAATGGCGTTCCGTTTGCCGTAATAGAGTTCGGTCTGTACGAGGGTGTAGTTACAATTATGGAAATGATTGTTGCACCTGAAAAGCGAGGGAAGGGGAAGGGTTCAAAGCTCATTAAAGAGCTTCTTGCAAACTCAAAAACTATAATCGGTATTGATATTGAAAAGGCAGAGGCTATAATTTTTCCAAGCAATATAGCATCACAAAAAGCCTTCGAAAAAGCAGGTTTTAAGTATCACCATACTCACGAAGACGGTGACGCTATGACTTATGTTTATGAGGTTAATCCAATCGCAAAGCATTATGATATTTTAATAAATGAGGGCAACGACCCTGTTCACGACCCTGAACCTCTTAAAGCGTATATGGATAAGTGGGATGGTCAGGTGTTTATTGATAAAATGCAGTTGTCAAAGGACAAGACTGTTCTTGAAATTGGTGTGGGCACAGGCAGACTTGCGGTTCGTACTGCACCACTTTGCAAAAAATTTTACGGTATTGATATTTCACCTGAAACAATAAAAGGTGCTAAAAAGAACCTTGAAGAATATCAAAATGTAAATCTTATATGCGATGATTTTACGACACATAGTTTCAATACCACTTTTGATGTTATATATTCATCACTTACATATATGCATATAAAAGATAAACAAAGCGCTATCAACAAGGTTCGTCAATTACTTAGAAACGGTGGCTTATTTGTGCTATCAACAGATAAAAACCAAGACCATTTTATTGACATAGGCACAAATAAAATTGAGATTTTTCCCGATACACCCGAAGAAATTACACAGTGCATAAACATTTCAGGATTGAAATTGCTTGAACACTACGAAACAGAATTTGCAAATATTTTTGTTTGCAAGAAAGAGTTGGGTTATAATAGCGGTTTTATGATTAATTTTGAATACTTAAACAAAGCTGATTTTTATGTATATGCACAAACGATTTTTGATATTCTCAGCGATAATATGACTAAAATTGCACCTACGGGCAACACTTTGGAAGAGGATTTCAGAATGTGGTTTAGTGCTGTCAGTAGTGGTCTGCAAAGGGATGAAAGGCAGATAATTCTAATTAAAGATAGCGAAAATGTAGTGGGATTTTTCCAATACTACACTAATAAAGATACCTTTATGATGGAAGAAATTCAGTTTAAGCTCGAGTATCAGGGTAAAGGCATTTTCAGAGAATTATATGGATTTGTGTTCGAAACCATCAGAAACGATTTAAGGTTCGTTGAAGCCCATGCGAATATATGCAACAAAAAATCTATAGGAATATTGGGAAAACTAGGACTTGATAATATTGGTCTGAACAAAAACGGTCACTCGTATCACTTTAAAGGTGAATTTGATAGCTTGGTTGAGTGGTATGAGAAGAAATAGAAATATATGATTGGGTGGTGATTATATGGCATCAAGGGTTATGCATTTAGCGATTGCTAACGAAATAATGAAACAAGTGCAAATTAACGATATTGACCGTTTCCGTCTTGGTATCATTCTGCCTGATGCCTATAAGCACAATATTCAGTCGGCTACCGACAGTCATTTGAAATACACCACCGAGGAAGGTACTAAAAAGACATATAAATTAGCTTGGTACCGTGATACCTATGGCGAAAAAATGAAAACGGATGAGCTATATCTTGGCTATTATCTGCATTTGATTCAGGATACTATTTTCCGTTATTTTGTTTATTCCTTGCATAATTGGGACCCATACCCGAAAGGGAATATCGAGCGTTTACACAATGACTATAAGTTGCTTAACAACTATGTAGTTGGTGAATACAACATCAGCGAGCTTTTGGTGATTCCTGAAGATATAAGCCAAGAGCAGATTTTTGAAATTTATCCATTTGATGTTGAGCAATTATCTGCAGATTTTAAGAAGGATTTTGAGCCATACAATAATGGTAAATCATTTTTCTTTACTCAAAAAATGGCGGATGAATATATAAAAATGGCAACAGAAAAATGCCTTGAAGAAATCAAGGCATTGGAAAATGGCAGCTTTACCATCGATGAAATGGAATGGGCGTGGGACAAGAATCCACCCAAACAAAGTGTGTTTAAGAAATTAAAAAATAAATTAGCTAAAAGATAGGAGTGCTATTATGAGCTACATTGGTGATATGAGAAAATTTGTGGGACACGCACCTATTATGGCAGTTGCTGCAATGGCTATTCTCTATAATGAAGAAAAGGGTATGCTTCTTGAAAAGAGAACAGACACAGGGGAGTGGTGTATTCCCGGCGGTGCAATAGAGCTTGGCGAATCATTGGAAGATGCACTTAAAAGGGAAATCAAGGAAGAAACAACCCTTGATTTTGCAAACCAAAAACTTTATGATATTAAAGCCAATGTTCATATGGTTTATCCTAACCAGGACGAGGTTTATTATACCGATGTTGTGTATGTTATAAATGAGTTTTGGGGCGACCTGAAACCCGATGGTGAAAGCACAGAGTTAAGATTTTTTGATTTGGACAATCTCCCCGAAAACATTATGCCAACACAAATCGGGTATATTAAAAAGTTTGTTGAGGAACAAAGTAAAGAATAAATTAGTTTTCAAGTTGAAAAAGGATATTTAAATTATGATTAAAATAGATGCAGGGGAGTTCTTCCTGGTTGAGCCTAGCGAAGAATATGCAGAGCAGATTGCTGAATATAAGCAGGCTTTTCTGGATGCAGACTCCTCAATGGATGGTTGCGGTCCTCTTCGCAGATGCGAGGACTCACTTACATATATTTCAGAATGCAGAAAATACACATCACCCGAAACACTCCCCGAAGGTTTAGTTTTAGCAACTCAGTTTTTCTATATCCGTAAATCTGACAATTGTCTTGTAGGTATGTTACAGGTGCGCCATTATTTCAATGACTATCTTTCAAAGTTTGGCGGTCATATCGGGTATTCAATAAAGCCCTGTGAAAGAAGAAAAGGGTATGCAACATCAATGCTCCGTGCCATTCTCCCATATTGCAAAGAACTCGGTTTTGATAAAATACTCATAACCTGTATTGATGGAAACATAGGTAGCGAGAAAGCAATACTTAATAACGGTGGTGTTTATGAATCAACTGTATATGAACCTGATGGAAAACGCAATTTAAAAAGATTTTGGATAACATTGTAAAGGAAAAATTATGAAAGAAAACCCCATCGCAAAACACTATGACATTTTAATAAACGAAGGCAACGACCCTGTTCACGACCCCGCACCACTTAAAGCGTATATGGATAAGTGGGATGGTCAGGAGTTTATTGATAAAATGCAATTATCAAAGGAAAAGACTGTTCTTGAAATCGGTGTAGGAACAGGCAGACTTGCTGTTCGTACTGCACCACTTTGCAAGGCTTTTTATGGTATCGATATTTCACCCGAAACAATAAAAGGAGCTCAAAAGAACCTTGAAGAATACCAAAATGTAAATCTCATGTGTGATGATTTTATGACATATAATTTCAAACTTACCTTTGATGTTATATATTCATCACTTACATTTATGCATATAAAAGACAAACCAAGTGCTATAAACAAGGCTCGGCAGTTACTTAAAAATGGTGGTTTATTTGTGTTATCTACAGATAAAAACCAAGATAAATATATTGATATCGGTTCAAATAAAATTGAGGTTTATCCCGACACAGCGGCAGATATTACACGGTGCATAAACAATTCGGGTTTACAATTTCTTGAACACTATGAAACTGAATTTGCAAATGTTTTTATTTGCAGGAAATGAAAAAGGACAAAAAATGAAAATAATCAACACTTGTGAAAAAATTAAATCCGTTTTTGCAGATGGTTATGATATTAAATTGTGGCGTGAATATGCAGGTGAAATATCAAAAAATCTTACGTCAAAATGCGAAAACGATGCCAAAAACTATGATTTTGAAAAAGAGGTTCTGCCTGTTCTTGAAAATGCTTTGAATGAAGAAAAAATCGATTTTGTAAGCCGTAATTTTCAAATAGTAATTGACACTTTGAACGAAAATCTTTCAAAGCTTTTTGAGAGCGAGCCTGACATAAATATTATTCTTTATCTTGGACTTTGTAATGGTGCAGGTTGGGCAACTACACTTGACGGCAAAAATACCGTTCTTCTCGGTGTTGAAAAGATTATCGAGCTTAATTGGGGCGATGAAACAAATATGCGCGCCCTGATACTGCACGAAATCGGTCATTTATGGCACAAAATGAACGGAAATCTTTATATTCCTGATTTCACTAAACGCAGAAAAGCTATTCAGCAACTCTATCAAGAGGGTGTTGCTATGGTTTGCGAACAGATTTTATGTGATGATGAATTTTATCATCAGAATAAAGACGGTTGGCTTGATTGGTGCTATGACAACGAGAACGATATAAAGAAAGAATATCTCCGTTGCCTTGATGAAAAAGAAAGTGTTCAGGATTTCTTTGGCGATTGGCAGAGCTACAACGGTCATTCTGATGTGGGCTATTTTCTCGGTTGCCGTTTTGTGCGTCACCTTATGAAAAAGCAGACCATAAAAGAAGTTGCGAATATGAAATACAAGGTAATAAACAAAGCATTCACAGAGTTTGCAAACACGGTTATCGAACCTCTCAAACTCGAAGAATACTACAAGTGCTCTAACATCTGGAACATGAAAGCTCAACCTCTTGCCGAAAAGTGGCGTGAGGAAATTGAGTCGGGCAATCGTCTTGTTTTTATTTATAAAATCAATGGCGAGTTTATAGGTGAGGGTGCATTGGTTTTAGATACAGGCGACCCTGATTATACTATATCTGGTCAGCGTGTTTATGTTTCGAGAATGATTGTTAAAAAGGAATACAGGAACCGTGGTATCGGTAGCGAAATTCTTGCGTTCCTTGTTGATAAAGCTAAGAAAATGGGATTTGTTGAAATGACTATCGGTGTTGATAAGGATAACGAAAACGCCTTGCATTTATACAGAAAATACGGCTTTACCGAAGTCCTTTTTGATGGTGCTGATAAAGACGGAGAATATTATAAGTTAATGAAGAGAATATAAAAGCAAACACCTATGAAACTGAGATTTTTCGGCTTCATAGGTGTTATTTTATTTAAAGCTTAACTTTTATAAAAATGACAGATTCGGCAGGAAGCTTGCTTTTGAATTCATAATCCTCCCAGACAGCTCCATCTGTAATAATCTTACATTCAGTGATATGCTTGACACCAATTAAATCAAGCTCAATGGCCTTTTCTTCTTCGGTTACGTTTGCCATAACAATGCATCCGTCTGCATCTCTTGATGCGCATGCATAAACGCCCTCGGGTAACTCACCAATCTGGATTTGCTTGCTTCGCTTATAAAGCTCACCGAAAGCAACAAAGGAATAATAGGTGGGGAGAGGCTTGAAGCTTACGCAGTCAAAAAGCCCTGCATATATTCCCATATTGCATCTTGCATCATAAAACATCGCGCTATCCAATGAGGTGCCTTGCAATGCTAAAAGCATTCCGCAGGTGAGTGCAGCGTGCCTGATTGTTCCCTTAAGCTCAGGGTGGAAGTTCCATTCGTTTAGGGTGTGCTCGGCACTTTCGTAGCCTACATCATCCAAACGCTTTCGGGCATAGGTAGCCCATTGAAGATTTGCTTCAATATCGGCATAGCTGTGCCATGAGAAAAAGTCCAATGGACAATTATGTGCCTTGATGTACTCTAAAAATCCATCAAGGAAATCAATGAAATATTGGTAGCGTGGTGAGCAAGCGCCGACATTGGTTTGACTATCGGTAATAGCGTAGAAGCCACAACTTGCATAGCCACCGATTTTAAGGTGTGGGAACCTTTCTTTAAGGTGCTTTGAAGCAACCTCATATAGCCTGTAGTAATCCTCGGGTGTGCCTGCCCACATCTGATTTTCTTCAGGACTTTCAAAATTATCAGGCTCGTTCCATATTTCCCAATAGGTTATTTTATAGTTGAAGCCATTTGCCCAGCCCTCGGTATAATGACGGATAACGCCCTCGCAGATACGCGCCCATTTTTCATAATCACTGGGTGGGTCAATGCGATAAGCCTTGATTTTACGGTGGTTTTCAATAGTTACACCTAAACGGAAGAAGGGCTCAATACCACGCTCAACAAGAGCGTTGATAAGTAAGTCCGTAAAATCAAAGTCATAGCTTTCAGGGTCTTCAGGGTCACGGGAAAAATCACGGAAAAGGTTAGGTATATCCACATACAGATTACCACCAAAGGCACCGCCTACATCGTGAAGGCGTGAATAGGGGATATGAGCCTCTTTAAGATAATCACACATAGAAAAATCAATGCCTGTAAATGGTGGCTGACCCACACCGTGCATAGGCTTGATTGTACCGATTTCCTGAGTAAAGTCCATAGTAGTTTTGCTCAACTAAAACACCCCGTATCTTAGATTTATGATAATTATACCACCCATAACACAAAAAGCAACAGTGAAAAACACAATAGATATTGTTGTTTGTTAACGATATGGATGGGTGAATAGTATATCCGGCAGTTATATCAGCTTCCGGTTACTATTAATTAATTAAATCAGATGAATTTAACCTCACAAAGTCCCAAGAATGTCCCAATGGATGTGATATAATCTGGGTGTATTAAGAAATTAGTTGTGAAGGCAGGGGAGCGAAATGTACATAAAATCCTTAAAACTGACATCAGATGCGGATGAAATAATATTTATAAAAAATCAAGTCCGCACTTGTTATAACGGTGTTTATCCTTTCAAAATCTTTCCTGATAAAGGGCTTGAAAGGGTGGATTTTGCACCCATAACAATTTTCTATGGCGGTAATGGTTCGGGCAAAACCACACTTCTCAATATTCTTGCAGAGCTAACAGGTGTAACACGTCATTCTGCATTCAGTGGTAGTGCGTTTTTCAAGGAATATACACGCTATTGTCAGTTAGATGCAAAGCCAATACCCGAATGTAGTCAGATTCTCACAAGTGATGATGTTACCGATTATCTTCTCAATATCCGCTATCTGAATGACGGTATTGATGTTCGCAGAAACGAGTTGTTTGACGAATATCTAGACAGAAAATATAGCCACCACCAACTGAAATCAATGGCAGATTATGATGATTGGAAAGAGAGCATGGATGCGAAAAAATCAACTCAGTCAATGTATGTTAAAAACCGCTTGATGCGCAATGTTGATATGCAATCAAACGGCGAAACCGCTATGCGATATTATACAGAACGAATTGACAGAGATGCCCTGTATCT
>JAZNTF010000186.1:0-4522 GCA_045591625.1 Candidatus Fimenecus sp. | reverse complement strand
CATAACATTGAAGATGCTAAAGACACCTTCTGTAAAATGTGTACTATTTTTACAGGTCTAGAGTTAAAAAGTCAGATTCAAACCCTCATCGAGTCTGAGCTATTCCACAACATAAAATTTGCCGACGGAAATAACACCATTACCGTCGGCAGATATAAATATTCAGTTATCTGTAATAATTATAGCATTACGTTTTTCTGTGAAAAAGTTTAACACTTATTCACGATGCCATTTTACACCCTGTGGTGTATCCTCAAGTACAATGCCCTGTGCCTTGAGCTCGTCACGGATTCTGTCAGCCTCTGCCCAGTTTCTGTCCTTACGAGCCTGAGTACGTGCTTCGATAAGTTTTTCAATTTCGTCATCAAGGCTTTCTGTCTTTCTGTTATAAACAAGGCCCAATACACCTGTAAGCTCATCAAAGAGCTTTGTTGCATATTCAACAAGTTCCTTAGAAGGGGCATCTGTAATAACCTTTGTGTTAATATCCTTAACAAGCTCAAATACTGCTGTGATAGCATCAGCTGTGTTAAGGTCATCATCCATAACACGGATAAACTGTTCGCGACGAGCAGCAAGAGCCTTTTTGATTTCTTCTGCATTTTCAGGAAGTGTATCCACAGCATTTTTAAGTGCGAAATCAAGACTTTCACGACAGTTATAAAGACGAACAAGAGATGCTTTGCACTGTTCGATAATATCAACACTATAGTTAATTGGGCTTCTGTAATGTGAAGAAATAAGGAAATAACGGATTGGCTCATAACCATATTCATTAGCAACATCACGAACAGTGAAGAAGTTACCTAAAGACTTTGACATCTTAACATTGTCAACGCTGATAAATCCGTTGTGCATCCAATAGTTTGCAAAAGGAACACCGTTGCAGCACTCACTCTGCGCAATTTCGTTTTCATGGTGAGGGAAAACAAGGTCCTGACCACCACAGTGAATATCGATAGTTTCACCAAGGTATCTTCTTACCATTGCTGAACATTCAATATGCCAGCCCGGTCTGCCGTGACCCCAAGGTGATTCCCAGTATGGTTCACCCGGTTTTGCACTCTTCCAAAGAGCAAAGTCCATTGGCTCACGCTTCACTTCACCAATATTGATACGAGCACCTGCTTCAAGGTCCTCCAGAGGCTGATGCGAAAGCTTACCGTATTCGTCGAACTTCTTCGGACTGAAATAAACGTCACCGTTATCAACTGCATAAGCGTAACCCTTTTCGATAAGAGTGCTTACGATGTTGATAATTTCGTCAATGTTTTCAGTTGCCTTTGGATGAACAGTTGCTTCACGAACGTTCATACCCTTTGCATCTGTCCAGAATTCTTCGATATACTTTTCAGAAACTGTTTTGTAATCTGTTCCCTCTTCATTTGCACGACGGATGATTTTATCGTCAATGTCAGTAAAGTTCTGAACAAAATTCACCTTATATCCACGATATTCCATATATCTTCTGAATGTATCAAATACACAAAGAGGACGGGCATTACCGATATGGATATAGTTATAAACTGTTGGTCCGCAAGCGTAAACCTTCAATTCATTTGGTGTGATTGTTTTAAGTTCTTCTTTTCTTCTTGTGAGAGTGTTAAAAATTTTCATATTACTCACCTTTTTCTTCCTTTTCTTTATATTTTAAAAGTTCTTTTTCAAGTCTTTCAATTTTCGCATTGAGTCTGCAGAATTCCTGTGAAACCGGGTCAGGAATATGAACCTGGTCAAGATTGTCAACCCGTTTACCATTTCGCTTAACAACACGGGCCGGAACACCAACCGCAGTTGAGTTTGGTGGAATTTCATCAAGAACAACAGCACCCGAAGCAATGTTTGAATTATCACCAACCTTGAAAGGTCCTAAAACCTTTGCACCGGAGCCAATCATAACTCCGTTACCAATTGTGGGATGTCGTTTACCTGTATCTTTTCCCGTACCACCAAGAGTTACGCCTTGATAAATTGTTACATCGTCACCAATTTCAGCAGTTTCACCGATTACAACTCCTGTTCCGTGGTCAATAAAAAAGCGTTTTCCAATTGTAGCTCCGGGGTGTATTTCGATATTAGTCTTTTTTACTGCATGCTGAGAAATAGCACGGGCAAGAAATTTCATTTTATGACGGAAGAACCAATTGGCAACCCTGTGCATTCTTATAGCCTTAAGTCCGGGATATAAGAACAAGATTTCAAGAATGCTTGTAGCAGCAGGGTCGCGTTCTTTGACCGTCTGAATATCCTCTCTTAATCTTTTGAACAATGTTCATTCCTCCAAAAGTAATCTTCTATCTAAAATAAAAAAGCCTCCGTTCGCGCAAATGCAAACGAAGGCGATTAATCGCGGTTCCACTTCGATTTATATCTCGATTAGTTTGTAACGTAACCACACGGATGTGTGTTTCTCCACATCGACTCACGAATGCACTTCACAAAAGCTTTTTTAATACGGGCTTTCAGCCGACGACCCGTAATCTCTGATAAAAATTTCTTCTGCTACTCTTTTCGGTCACAGTCTTTATTCATATCATTTTTATTCTATCACATAATTTCACAAATTGCAATTATTTTGTGAAATCAATTATTTTCCTGCTGTCAATCAGATAAATAACACCTGAAATCACAGTGAAAATCGCTACAATCCACAATAAACCGTTAGAAACAAGTGATACGTCAGGAAGTTTTGCAAAGAGCTCCTGATTATAATTCTGAACAACATTCCAGGTTTCACCTAAAAGCATAATGAGTATTGTGAATACCATTTGTGTTACAGTTTTGATTTTTCCCCATATATTGGCAGGAATCACAACGCCACCGGCGGCAGCAATCATTCGTACAGATGCTATAGCAAATTCTCTTGTTAATACTAGCATAACAATCCAGATATTACAAAGTCCCATCGACATAAATGCTAAAAGTGCTGATGTTGTAAGGACTTTGTCCGCAATAGGGTCAAGAAACTTACCAAAATTTGTAATCTGGTTATTTTTTCTTGCAAGATGTCCGTCCACGGCATCTGTAATCGCTCCGATTGAGAATACAATACAGGCAATTAAAAATCTATGCGGAAGGTTCTCGGCCAATATGCACCCAAGGAAAAATGGCGTAATAATAATTCTTGCTATGGTCAAAAGATTTGGGGTGTTTATTTTCATAAAGCTTCTCCTGTTAACTCTCCGTCAACGACGTTAATTACATCCACTTCAACTATATCCCCATCGTTCAGTTCTTCTCTGCAAGTGAAGAAAATCTGTGTATCAATTTCAGGTGCGTCCATATATGTTCTTCCGTAATATGAATCAGAATACGGGTCATACCCCTCAACAATGGTAGAAAGAGCTTTACCAATAAGGTCTTCGTTAATCTCATCAAGAATCACATTCTGACGCTCGTTGATAATATCTGCTCTCTCCTGACGGATTTCAAAGTCCATCATACCGTCAAGCTTTGCAGCCGGAGTCCCCTCTTCCTCCGAATATGCAAAACATCCCATTCTTTCAAATCGCATTTCATCCACAAATTCACAGAGTTCATTGAATTCTTC
Source organism: Candidatus Fimenecus sp. (assembly GCA_045591625.1). Classification (GTDB taxonomy): domain Bacteria; phylum Bacillota; class Clostridia; order Oscillospirales; family Acutalibacteraceae; genus Fimenecus. The sequence continues at coordinate 972 of JAZNTF010000186.1, read as the reverse complement.
CTCTGTTTCACCCGGAAAACCGGCAATAAATGTGGTACGGATTGTTACTCCTTCAATCTTTTCACGAATTTTATTAAGGAGAGTTGTCAATGTTTCTCTGTCGCCATGACGATTCATTCGTTTCAACACATTTTTATTACAATGTTGAAGCGGAATATCCATATATTTTACGATTTTATCGTTGTTTGCAATTTCATCGATAAGCGCATCGTCAATTCTTTCAGGATAAAGGTACAAAAGTCTAATCCACTCAATTCCATCCACCATTGCAAGTGCTTTAAGAAGTGGTACAAGAGCATTTTTCCCATACAAATCTTCACCGTATCGAGTTGTATCCTGAGCAACAACTATAAGCTCTTTTACACCCTCGTCAGCAAGTTTTTTTGCTTCTTTGAGAATGCTTTCACTTGGTCTGCTACGGAATTCACCTCGAATACTCGGAATCGCACAATACGTGCAATGATTTGAGCAACCTTCTGCAATTTTAAGATATGCTGAATATGGCGGAGTTGTGAGAATTCTGTCTCCCTCAATCTTAAGGTCAGTTTTCGGAGGGAAAAGTTCAACCTTTTCACCATTTATAATTCTTTCGCAAACTTCACAGATGTCTTCATTTGCACCGATACCGATTACAGCATCAGTTTCAGGAATTTCTTTAAAAATCTCTGCCTGATATCTTTGGGCAAGGCATCCTGTGACAAGAACTTTAAGATTCTCACAATCTTCTTTATAAGAAACCATATCAAGGATATTTTCGATTGATTCTTTCTTTGCATCTTCAATAAAACCACAGGTATTGACAATGACAACATCTGCCTCAGAAGGGTCACTTACAATCTCGAAACCACCCTTTTGAAGTTTTGAAAGCATAATTTCGGCATCAACCTGATTTTTAGGACATCCCAATGATATCATACCAACTTTTTTAGTCATAAAATTCGTCCTCACTATACTCCGATATATGATTCAAGG
>JAZNTF010000185.1:0-4510 GCA_045591625.1 Candidatus Fimenecus sp. | reverse complement strand
TGATTATAAAAAAAGTTCATTTGATTTAGATAAAGATGATAACGATACAACACGTGCTGCTCTGAAAGAAGATGATTTCACAATGGATATTGTTTGTTCAAATATCTGCAGTAGTGGTAGCAACGTAGTTAATGGTGTGTTGGTCGGAATTAGCTGGGAATGGTTAGATAGTGAACCTGTAATTCGACAGACTGACTCAATTACCGTCAATTGGGATTCAACATTATTTGATTTTGTATCGGACTCTTTTTTATCACAAGATATGTATAGATTCACATATTCACCACAAGAATGGATTGTTGGAGAAGAATATACTAGAGCATCCGAATCTATGCAAGGAAGTATAGGGTACTATACTTCTTTATTTGGCGATACACCTACTCATTCAGTTTCTAACAAGGGTGCAACTATTTTTATTCTTCAACCAAGAAGTAAAATAGTAGTTGGTAAGGATTATAATACTAGTATAAATGTAAATTATGTTCATAATGCTAATTTGTTGATTCCTTCATTTGGCTTTGATACATCAGGCTTGACGGTTGGTGTCGATACACTCTTGTTTTCAGAACAGGCTTCCGATACATATAATTATAAATATTCAAAATGAGGTGAGTTATAATGACGAAAAAAGTGATTCAAGCATTATTGGGAATTGCATTAATTTTAATAGGTATCCAATTAACTATTATTAATGTTGCGTATATTTCGTTTGCTTTTTCACTTGTTGGTCTTGTAATTTGTGTTTATTCGTTTATTGGTGTTTTACCTGATAAGGGAGATTAATTTCTGGCTTCAATATAGTTTATGAATAAACGCATAAGTTTGAACCTCCTCAATTTGTTCGAGCAGTGCAATTGGGGAGGTTCATTATTATTTGTGCATTTTTTACTTATTCAAAACTTCTGTCAAAGCTTCTGTATTGAATGGCTTCTGTGATATGATGCGTATCAATGATTTCAGAATGGTCAAGGTCGGCAATTGTTCTTGCAATTCTCAATACCTTATCATATGCACGAGCTGATAATGATAATCTCTCAAATGCAGTTTTAAGAATAAGTAATGCATTATCAGTAAGCTTACAGAATTTTCTTGTTGCAGATGCATCCATCTTTGCATTACAGGTAATCTTTGTACCCACAAATCGTTTATGTTGAATTTGTCTTGCTATTTCAACACGCTTTTTAATATCAGCAGAACATTCCGCTTTACTGTTTCCTGAAAGATTTTCAAAATCAACAGGAGGAACATTGATATGAATATCAAGGCGGTCAATAAGTGGACCGCTTACTCGGTTGAGATATCTTTGAGCAGAGCCATTCGAACAAGTACAAGCTCTTGTAGGATGACCATAATACCCGCAAGGACAAGGGTTCATTGCGCAAATCATCATAACTGAACAGGGATATTGAAATTTTGCAGCAACACGGGAAATACTGATAACACCATCTTCAATAGGTTGACGAAGTACTTCAAGAGTGTTTCGTGTGAATTCAGGTAATTCATCAAGGAAAAGAACTCCGTTATGTGCCAACGATACTTCACCGGGTCTCGGAATTGTACCACCGCCTGAAAGTCCTGCAGGGGATACAGTGTGATGAGGTGAACGGAAAGGCCTTGAACGAATTAAGGAAATACCACTCGGTAAAGCACCGGCAATTGAGTAAATATTAGTTGTCTCAATTGATTCATCAAATGTCATATCAGGTAAAATTGAAGGCATTCTTTTTGCAAGCATACTTTTACCTGAACCCGGAGGACCGACCATAAGTACATTATGTCCGCCTGCAGCAGCAATTTCCAATGCTCGTTTAACTTCCTCCTGACCTCTTACATCGGCAAAATCAGGTATATTAACAGGGTTGTAATATTCCTTGTATTCTTCACTTGTAATGGGCTTGATTTCTTCAATACCTGTCAGATGTTTCAATAACTGTAATACATTTTTAACAGGATATACATCAATGCCTCTTACAACAGCGCCTTCACTAGCGTTTTCAAATGGGATAAAAATCTTTTTGATTCCGTTCTTTTTTGCACAAAGAACCATAGGAAGAACACCGTTGACTTTTCGCAGTTCTCCATCAAGTGCCAATTCTCCGATAAACGCCATATCTTCAGTAACACCTTTTAGCTGGTCGTTTGCACTAAGCAGGGCAATAAGAATCGGAAGGTCATAAATAGGACCTTCTTTTTTTATATCAGCAGGAGCAAGATTTACTGTGATTCGACTAACAGGATATTGTAAATTAGCATTTTTAATTGCTGAACGTACTCTTTCTCTGCTTTCCGAAACCGCTGTATCAGGAAGACCAACAATGTCAAATCGTGGCAATCCACCTGAAATGTCAGCCTCAACAATAACCTTGTATGCGTCCATACCAAAAAGTCCAAGACTTATAATTCTTGAGAACAAAACATCACATCCCAATTTTGATATTACAATTATACTATAATATTAATATTATTTTCAATATTAAATTGAAATCATATTTACATTTGACATAAAATAGGATAAAATATATACAGCAAAGTTTGGAGGTTTTACAATGAATGATATAAACAAACTTTATGATTTGTGGTTGTCATCAGCAAATTTAGATAAAGACCTTATTCCTGAACTCGAGGGAATAAAGGGTGATAGTGAGGCAATTCTTGACCGTTTTTATAAAAATCTTGAGTTTGGTACTGCGGGTCTGCGTGGTGTAATTGGCGCAGGAACAAATAGAATGAATGTATATACAGTTAATCAGGCAACTCAGGGATTAGCAGATTATCTTAACGAAACTTTTGAAGAACCATCTGTGGCAATTGCATATGATTCAAGAATAAAGTCAAAGGAATTTGCGGAAAGTGCAGCAGGAGTATTGGCTGCAAACGGAATTAAGGTGTATATTTTCCCTGAACTTGTTCCAACACCAATGCTTTCATTTGCTGTGAGAAGACTTAATTGCTCATCAGGTATTATTATTACCGCAAGTCATAATCCATCAAAATATAATGGATATAAATGCTATGACCCTAATGGTTATCAGATGACTGATGAGGCAGCGGCAAAAACATATAACTATATTCAGAATATTGATATGTTCTCGGGTGTTAAGGCAATGGATTTTGAAGATGCACTTGCTGAAGATATGGTTGACTTTATTGAAGATTGGCTTTGCGATGAGTTTTATGAGAATGTACTTTCTTGTCGAGTAAATCCTGAGGCTATTAAAAAGTCAGGTCTTAAAATTATTTATACACCACTTAATGGTGCGGGAAATAAACCTGTCCGTAAAGCATTTAAAATGGCAGGAATTAAAGATGTAACAGTCGTTAAGGAACAGGAAAAACCAGATGGTAATTTCCCGACTTGTCCTTATCCTAATCCTGAAATTCGTCAGGCTTTTGAATGTGCTATTGAAACAGCAAAAGGTACTGATGCTGATTTATTGCTTGCAACTGACCCTGACTGTGACCGTGTTGGTATTGCAGTTCGTGACGGGGATGATTTTGTTCTTATGACAGGTAATGAAGTGGGTGCTATGCTTTGTGAGTACCTTCTTTCAAACCTTAAGGAGCAGAACAAATTACCTGAAAATCCTGTTGTTGTTAAGTCAATTGTTACAACACCTTTAATTGAAGCAATTTGTAAAGAGTATAACGCAGAGGTTGCGGATTTGCTTACCGGATTTAAATATATCGGTGAATTGATTACAAATCTCGAAAAAGAAGGCGAAGAAGATAGTTTTGTTGTAGGTATGGAAGAATCCTATGGCTATCTTCGTGGAGTTCATGCAAGAGATAAGGATGCGGTTGTTGCTTCTCTTATGATTGCTGAAATGGCGGCTGTGTATAAGCTTAAAGGAATTTCTTTAAAGAGCTTTATGGATAGCATCTATGAAAAGTATGGTATGTATCTTAATACTGTTATGAACTTTGCATTTGAAGGTGCCAGCGGAATGCAGAAAATGAGTGATATTATGAACTCACTTCGCGAAAATTCACCAACAAAGTTTGCAAATAAAAAAGTAGTTAAGATTGCTGATTATAAGGAAAGCAAAATTATCGACACCTTGACAGGGGAGACAACAAAGATTAGTCTTCCTAAGTCTAATGTCCTTTCATATTCTTTGGAGGATAATAGTAAGATAATTGTTCGTCCATCCGGTACAGAGCCAAAAATTAAGGTCTATGTTACAGCTTGCGGAGAAACAAGAAATGAGTCAGAAGAAAAGACAGAATTGTTTTCTCAGGATGCAAAAAAGCTTTTAGGAGTGTAAAAATATGAATCGCGAAATGTTTGTAAAGGTTGTTGCGCTTGTGTTAGCGGGAATAATGGTTCTTAGTACAGGTTCAATTTTATTGCAATTATTTATATAAAAATTATGGCGTGTTTGTTATTAAACACGCCTTTTGTATTATTGTGTTATATTTTGCTGTATAGTGACGCTTTGTATAAACTATACATAAATTTTTGTTGACATAATAGTTAATGTGTATTAAAATACATTTGAAGCGAATGAAG
>JAZNTF010000184.1:0-6625 GCA_045591625.1 Candidatus Fimenecus sp. | reverse complement strand
CTCCGGCGCCGTGACCATCCCCCTGATGAAGAGGACTGGCTACAAGCCTGAATTCGCCGCTGCAGCAGAGGCTGCCGCCTCTACCGGCGGTCAGATTATGCCCCCGATTATGGGCGCCGCCGCCTTCCTTATGACCGAATATACGGGTATGCCGTATTCACAGATTATTATTGCGGCTATTCTTCCTGCTGTTCTTTACTTCACACGTATCTTTATGATGATTCACTTTGAAGCAAAGAAGCTGGGTCTTAAAGGTCTCCCCAAAGAATCAATCCCCAATTTCTTCAAGCTCCTTATATCAAAGGGTTACCTTCTTCTTCCCGTTGTTGCGCTCGTTATTGCAATGAATCACTTTTCACCTGCTAAGGCAGCCATAACTGCGATTCTTGTTGCAATCGGTGTAAAGGTTATCGAAAGCATTGTTAAATCAATCGTTCATAAGAAATTGGAATTTGATATCGGACTTTACATTCAGTCACTTGCAAACGGTACAAAGAATGCAATCGGTGTTGCGCTTGCATGTGCGGTTGCGGGCTGTATCTCTGCGATGGTTCAGCAGACAGGTCTTGCAAATGTTCTTTCTTCACTTGTTCAGTCAGCATCACAGATTCACCCTATTTTTGCATTGTTAATCACAATGATTATGTGTATCGTTCTCGGTATGGGTGTTCCAACAACAGCAAACTATGTTATTATGGCATCAATGGTTGCACCTATTCTTATGAATAGCTTGAGCCTTCCTGTTCTTGCTGCACATATGTTTGTATTCTATTTCGGTATTGTTGCCGATATTACTCCTCCTGTTGCTCTTGCAGCCTATGCCGGTTCAGCTATTGCAAAGTCCAATCCGATGAAGACAGGTGTTACTGCTACACGACTTGCAATCACTGCGTTTATTGTTCCGTATATCTTTGCTTTCAGTCCTGAAATGCTTATTATCGGTTCTGATAAACCTTGGTATGAAATTATTCTTCTTGTTGTCACAGCACTTTGCGGTATTTTCATTATTTCCGCAGGTATGGAAGGATTTATGTACAAAAAGATGTCCTGGTTTGAAAGAATCCTTGCTCTTGCAGGCGGTCTTTGTATGATTATTCCGGGACTCATAACAGACTCAATTGGTCTTGCTCTCATTATTATTGTATTTATTATTCAAAAAATAGGAGCTAAAAAAGAACAGCCAAAAGCTGCTTAAACTATAATAAATCAGAAGCGTTGCATTCAATGGTGCAACGCTTTTTTATATAAATATATTTTAAATAATATCTCATTTTTTAATTGTAAAAAAAATTATATTGTGATATAATAATTGAGTTAATTATTTTTGGATGGAGTGTTTTTATGTTCCAGTTTAAAATTGAAACTGATACTGTAGCTTTTGACAAGTTTGTCAGTGAAAATAACGGTTCATACCTTCAGTGTTCACGTTGGCCACTTGTTAAGGAAGCATGGGATTCTGTACTTTATAGTGGTTTTAATGGCGAAGAAAGAGTTCTCACTTGCATGGTGTTAAGCCGTAAAATGCCCGGTGCAGGTTGTGTATGGTATATTCCATGTGGCGCTGTTTGTGATTATTCTGATATAGAATTGCAAAAGGAATTCCTCGAATTCATCAAAAAGGAATCAAAAAAAGCTAATGCTACTTGTCTTATTATGGACCCACTTGTTCCGTTAAGAATCAGTGGTGAAACTGCTGAAGAAGGAATTGAAGAACATAAGCTTTTTACAGAAAGCGGATTCGAACTCAATAAAATTATCGATACATATACATATAAGCATCCTGTACAGACATATATTCACCTTCTTGATAATGAAGGAAAACAGATTCCGGCTGACAAGATTCTCAAGGACTGTGAAAAAGGTGTTCGTTACTCTGTAAGAATCGGCACAACAAGAGGTCTTGAGGCAAAAGAATATCTCTATGAGGATGTTGAAAAGAATCCTGCCATTATGGATGAGTTTATGAGTGTTATGGAAGACACATCAAACAGAAATGATTTTCTTCAGAGAAATGGTGATTACCTTAAATACCTTATGAAGATTTTCAGCGATTGCTGTGACATAACAATTGTTTACTACAACAAGAAAAAGGATATGCAAATGGAAAGTGAAAGACAGCAGAAGAAGAATGAACTTCTCCTTGCTCTTGAAACTGCTCCTGAAAAGAAAATCAAGGGTATCAAAAACGATATTGAAGCTATTAATAACAACACAAAAGCCTTCAACACACGTATGGAAGAAACAAAGGATTACCCTGATGATGCCCTCATTCCTGTTGCCGGTGGTTTTACACTCCGTTACGCAGGTGTTGCTTCCTGTCTCTTTGGTGGTACAAAAAATATAATCAGAAACAATACTCGTTCAAGTCATTATCTTAACTATCTCAGAATTTGTAAGAGTATCGAAACAGGATGCCACATCCATGACCTTGGTTATGTTATGGTTAAGGACCCTGAAATCAATCCTGACGGTACACTTGGCAAGATGAAACCAAAGGACAACTTTATCGGCATTAATGATTTCAAAATGAGCTTTGGCGCAAAATACTACGAATTCATCGGTGAATACATTTTCGTCAATAAAAAGCTTAAATATTATTTCTACAACAATTTAATGCCACGAGCAAAGCATTTCACTATGAAAATGCTCAAAAAAATCAGAAAATAAGACACAAAAAACCCTTGCATATTTTTTGCAAGGTTTATTTTTTATGTTATTTCTTTTTGCGTTTTATAATGAAAAATGCGATATACAATACCCATGAAATGACCATAAACACTATTGAAAGCTTAAAAGCATTGTCACTATATGGTACAAACAAGTCCATTACAGGTTTTAAAAGCTGATGTGAAATCAAGTCTTCTTTTCCTGCAAAACGCTCCTGGAATCCGGATATGAAAGAATTGACAATAAGATTGTAGCCTAAAAGAACAAATTTGAGATATACAAAAATACTTGGAAATTCAGGTATGGCAACAAGTATCAGCAAAACAGCAAACAAGATGCTTAAACCTTTAAATGTTGTTATTGTATCCTCAGATAAAAGGACTATCAACTGGTCAATTGTCAGACCTGATTCCTTTTCAATATATTTAAAAACTGCAATTTTGACCTCTGCACTGACTTTTTCTTCAAAGGTAGGTGCATTATTAGGGTCAAGTCTGTAATTTTCCTCAAGAGTTATTTCTTCCTTGATTCTTTCTTTTGCCTCTTCAACATCGCTGTATAAAATATAGTCAAACATTGAAATAACTTCAGTTTTTACGGTTTTATTGACGAATTCAGAAGAAAGCACCTTGTCAACCACATAATCTGTTACCGGGTCAATAATTGGTTCAAGAAATGGGTCAAGGAAATCCGTGAATTGACCGACAGCACTGTCGTCAACTGCTTTTTCAATATTTTCTGTCACATAATTCTTAACGTATTGGTCAAGAGTTACCTTCTCATCATCAGCATAAAAGGTTAATGTTGCAAGGTCGGTATTCTCAATCGTGGTCTTAAATGTATCGGAAGTAAAATAAGAACGAGTTACACTCGTAATAGTCAATCCGATAAGACTGAAGCATAAAGCAATGCTCAAAACAACAGAAAGTACAATGGAAATAATTCTGGTTAATGTTCTGTTTTTTTTCATATAACCACCAACTTAAAAATTATGCCCTGTATCAGATGTGATGCAGGGCAAATTGTTAATTACTTTAGATTTTCTAAATTAGTCTTCCTTTTTCTTACGGAAAAGAATCATTTGGATTGGGAAATAAAGGAAGAACTGAATACATGCACAAATTGCACCTGAAATTGCAATTGCTGAACCACCTAATCCCTTTACTGTAAGGAAGTTAACCAAGAATGGCTGTAACCAAGCTGAGAATGCAATAAGAGCAATAGTAACAACAAGGTAAATTGGGAATACAACCTTAATATTAGCACAAGAATTAAATGTCTTTTCTCTGTTTACAAAGAAAGAGAAGATTTGTGCAAGAATGTTACATCCTGTCAATGCAATGAAAAGTCCAAGACCTGTTGTGTCCATACCAGCTGCCGCAGCCTTTTCAGAAGACCAAATACCTAAATTGAAAAGGTCATAAGGTCTTGCAAGGAACTCGTCAGACATAGGTAATTTAACAAGATATGGTAAGAAAAGCTGAATAACAAATGCACCTAAACTTACAATGATAAATTTGATAAACTGCCAAAAAGTTTCAACGCCCTTGCCTTTCGCAGCAGCAGCCTTATCAATGTCTTTTAATTTTGCCATAATAATTTCTCCTTTTATGTATCAAGATATGTATAAATCATAGCATAAATGCTATAAATAGTCAATAAAGAAAAAGGTATAATTTAATATCTGTCAAACAAAGAAAAAGTGGTGAAGAAATTTCTCCACCACTTTAAATCAATTTATTTCTTTTTCTTTCCGAAAAAGCCTTTTTTAGGTTCATTAAGGTTATCGGCAGAACCGAATTCTATTGCCAATTGCTTAATTAACTCACTTTGTTTGTCCGTAAGCTTCTTTGGAACATCAACGATAATTCGTACAAGCTGGTCACCTTTTCCTGAACCGCCACGATTAGGAATACCACGACCACGAAGCTTGAAAACATCTCCCGGTTGAGTTCCTGAAGGAACAGTATATTCCACTTTTCCGTCAAGGGTTGGAACCTGAATTGTACAACCTAAAGCAACCTGCATAAATGTAAGGTGAACATCGCACCATACATTATATCCGTCACGCTCAAAAATAGGATGAGGACGAACATTTACAACAATATTAAGGTCACCTGACGGACCACCATTAAGTCCTTTATTACCCTGACCGCGAACTGTTAAAATCTGACGGTCATCTACACCTGCAGGAATATTGATGTCAAGCTTTGCATTCTTACGAACGCGACCTGCACCATTACATTTCTTACAAGGCGTATCAATAATTGTTCCTTTACCACTACAACGTGAACATGCTTTTGTAGACTGAATAACACCGAACGGAGTTCTCTGCTGAACAGTTACCTGACCTCTGCCATGACATTCAGGACAAGTTTTAGGTGAAGTACCTGTTGCACAACCGTTTCCGTTACACTCATCACAGGTTTCGATTCGCATTGTATCAATTGAACGAGCACAGCCTTTTGCTGCCTCTTCAAAAGATATTGTGATTGTTGCCTGAGTATCACTACCACGCTGTGGGGCGTTAGGATTAGCTCTTCCGCCACCACCGAAACCACCGAAACCATTGCCGAAGATTGAACCGAAGATGTCGCCAAGGTCGAAATCCATTCCGCCAAAGCCACCACCGTAACCACCCTGACCTGCACCGTAGTTAGGGTCAACGCCTGCGTGTCCGAACTGGTCATATCTTGCCTTTTTCTCGCTGTCAGAAAGAATTTCATAGGCTTCATTAGCCTCTTTGAACTTTTCTTCTGCTTCTTTATTATTGGGATTTAAATCGGGATGATATTTTTTAGCTGCCTTACGATAAGCCTTTTTTATCTCGTCGTCAGATGCTGATTTATCAACACCGAGCACCTCATAATAATCTCTTTTTTCTGCCATAAGTATCTCCAAATAATAGGATTTTACGGACAGACTGAATTACAATCTGCCCGTTAATTTAATAAAATCTGAATTAGTTTACATCCTTGAAGTCAGCATCATAGTAGCCGTCACCGTTTGGTGCTGCACCTGCATTTGGGTCATAACCCGCACCAGGATTTGCTCCACCCTGAGCTGCCTGAGCCTGTTTGTAAAGCTCTTCTGAAATTTTGTAGAATGCCTGTGTAAGCTCTTCCTGCTTTGACTTGATAAGTTCTGTGTCTTCACCCTTGAGTGCTTCTTTAAGAGCATCAAGCTTAGCCTGAATGTCAGCCTTATCATTTTCAGGAATCTTGTCACCTTCGTCAGCAAGGATTTTTTCTACCTGATATACCATCTGGTCAGCAGCATTTCTTGTATCAACTGCTTCCTTACGTTTCTTATCTTCTTCAGCAAACTTTTCAGCATCCTGAACTGCCTTTTCAATATCTTCCTTTGACATATTTGTTGAAGATGTGATTGAAATTGACTGTTCCTTGTTTGTACCAAGGTCCTTAGCAGAAACATTTACGATACCGTTAGCATCGATGTCAAATGTAACTTCAATCTGTGGAACACCACGACGTGCAGGAAGAATTCCGTCAAGGTGGAAAATACCGAGAGTCTTGTTATCTCTTGCAAATTCTCTTTCACCCTGAAGAACGTGAACTTCAACTGATGTCTGATTATCTGCTGCAGTTGAGAAAATCTGACTCTTCTTTGTTGGAATTGTTGTGTTTCTTTCGATAATCTTTGTGCTTACGCCACCCATTGTTTCGATACCGAGTGAAAGTGGAGTAACGTCAAGGAGAAGAAGTCCTTCAACTTCACCACCGAGAACACCGCCCTGAATTGCAGCACCAACTGCAACGCATTCGTCTGGGTTAATGCCTTTGAATGGCTCTTTGCCTGTGAATTTCTTAACTGCTTCCTGAACTGCAGGGATTCTTGTTGAACCACCAACAAGAAGAACCTTGTCGATCTGGCTTACGGAAAGACCTGCGTCGGAGAGTGCCTTCTTTGTGGGAATGATAGTTCTGTCAACAAGATC
>JAZNTF010000183.1:0-4087 GCA_045591625.1 Candidatus Fimenecus sp. | reverse complement strand
ATTAATTATGGTAATTTTTGAATTTGCATTGAAAACTAATTTATGATAAAATATAGAAAATGAAAATAAGGAGTGAAAACTATGACATACGAACAGGTAGTAGCTAAGGTTAAGGCTAAGTTCCAGGATGCAGACGCTTCTTCTGTTGACGGCGTTGTTGCTTTACAGATTAACCTTGAAGGCAAAAATACAAATGGTATTTTCTACATTGAAGTTAAAGACCACAACGTAAATGTTGAGCCTTATGAATACTATGACAGACACGCTATTGTAACTGTTAACCCAACAAACCTTATGAAGCTTGTTGACGGTAAGCTTGACCCTATTGAAGCTTACAACAAGGGCAAGGTTACAGTCCAGGGCGACGCAAGTGCAGTTCTTACTGTTATGAATCTTGTGAAATAAGATTGCAAAATTGAATATTACACAAAACAGGCTCCCCTTGTCAGGGGAGCTGTCATTTTGTCAAAAATGACTGAGGGGTAGTCAGTTTTTCTGTCACTTTTCTCTCCCTCAGTCTGCTTCGCAGACAGCTCCCTCGTCAGAGGGAGCCAAAAAATCACAACCTCAATATCCTGATAAATTATAATTTGATGATTTTTCGGTTTGTATTTACACTTTACTTTTTGTTGTAATATGGTATAATTCTTTTGATAAAATAAACTCCACAAAGGAGATATGGTATTATGTCTAAACCAATTACTGCTATTATTGTTGGTGCAGGTCACAGAGCTTTGATTTATGCTGAACTTGCTATAACAAATCCTGAGTTAATGAAGATTGTGGGTGTTGCTGACCCTAATCCTGTCAGACGAGAAATATGCATGAAAAAGTTCGGTTTTTCTGAAGATATGTGCTTCGAGACTGCACAGGAATTAGCTAAACACGGAAAGCTTGCTGATGCAATTATCAATGGTACTATGGATCACCAGCATTTAGAAACTTCTATTCCCCTTCTTGATGCCGGTTATGATATGCTTTTGGAAAAACCATTCGCACCAAATGAAGAAGAAATGAGAGAAATAGTCCAGTGTGCAAGAAAGAATAACTCAAAGGTTATGATTTGCCACGTTCTTCGTTATACTCCATTCTATTACGGAATCAAGGAAAGAATTGTGAGTGGTGAAATCGGTGATATTATCAACATTCAGACTCTTGAACATGTAAGCTATCATCACCTTTCTACTTCATATATCCGTGGTAAATGGGCAAACAGCAAAGAATGTCACACATCAATGCTTCTTGCAAAATGTTGCCACGATATTGATATTATGATGTGGCTTATGAGTGAAACAAAGCCAGTTGCAATATCAAGCTTCGGTAGTAAATATCAGTTCAAGCCTGAAAATGCACCCGAAAATGCAGGTACTCGTTGTCTTGTTGACTGTCCGTTAGTTGAGGATTGCAGATATTCTGCAAAACGACTTTACATAGACCAGCCTGAAAGATGGTCATTCTATGTATGGGACAAGCTTGAACACATTGAAAATCCAACAATTGAAGATAAAATCAATCTTCTTAAAGGTGATTCACAATACGGAAGATGTATTTATAAATGCGATAATGATGTTGTAGACCACCAATCTGTACTTGTGAATTTCGCAAGTGGTGCAACAGGTACTCACAATCTTGTTGGCGGTAATTCAATGTCACTTCGCAGAATACATATTACAGGTACTAAAGGTGAAATTTACGGAAACTTTGAGGATTCAAAGTTCTATGTTTCAAAAATTCATCCAACTACAACCGATGAGAAAATCATTGAAGAAGTTGACCTTAAGGTTACAGGCGATATGGTCGGCGCTTACGGTGGTCACGGTGGCGGTGACGAAAGACTTGCAGAGGACTTTGTATCGTTTGTTCGTGGTGAAAAGCCAAGCCTTGCTTGCACCTCAATTTTTGATTCAGTTGCAGGTCATTTGTGTGTTTATCTTGCTGATAAATCAAGAGAAAACGGCGGTATGCCACAGGAAGTAGTACTATAAATTACATATAAAACAAAGAAAGCAGAGCTGACAAAAATCAGTTCTGCTTTTTGTTTTGAGATTCTTCACTGCGTTCAGAATGACTTATATATTATTTTTGCATATCAATCAATAAACGTAATTTATTTAGAAAGAATTGAAATTAATGAATCAAGGTGTTCTGCCGGAACACCAAATTCAACAAGACAATTATAAGCTTTTTCGCTTAGTGTTTCACCTTCTGCTGTTGTGATTGCCTGATAATATGCTGTTGATTTTAATGTTTCTACTTTTCTTTTATTATCCACATCTGCAAAATTTGAGAACATATAATCTCTGATTAAATCTTCTTCGGACACACCAAGTAATGCATTAACCATAAATATAAGCATACCTGTTCTGTCACAACCTACGCTACAATGAACTATCATTGGATAATTCTCTTCATCTGCAAGTGTCTCAAAGAAGTTTATTATTTCTACTTTATTGTCATTAAGTATATCATTTGCATGGTCCATAGGGAAATTGAGATATTTAACTGTATTACCCAAAGGGCTTGAAGTCAACCCACCTGTTTCACCTTTTGCAGCACGACGAACATCAATTTCTGTTTTTATGCCCAAATCATTAAGCATTACATTTTTGCCAGCATCTGTAATTATAACTGCATTGCCGTTATCTTCGCTTTCATTAAGTCTTGCACATCTGTAAATAAGACCTTGCTTTGTCCTTGTACCTTTTTCCGTAATCCAACCACCTATATCACGGACATTGGTGATTCCGTCAACATAAAGATTACGAGGTGCTGTGCCTTCCGTATCAAAATCATAGATTTTACTTGTTTCTTCATTTACGGTGATTGTCCAATAATATTTTGTTGCAATTTTAAGGTTACAAACAGCAATTTTTCCTTCGGTTGTAGTGTAAGTTATTGGATTTGACATATCCTTATTTTCACTTATGTTCAGAATATACTCTGTATTATCTAATTTTTCACCACTATATTCCCATTGAAACTCAATAGCTTCAGGTCTGCTGAGTTCTTTTTCACCTTTAATACCTAAAGGTAATTTATCATAATCACTTTGAAGGTATTTTGCTTGTTTATCAGTATGAATTGAAACTTCACAATCAACGGGATAAAGATTTGTGATTATATCGTTATTGGTTTCAACTAAATCTTTTTCATCAGTTCCAATATTACAACTTGTAAAAATTGAAACAATAAAAACAACTGAAAGTAAAATTGAAAGGAATTTTTTCATAATATTACTCCTGAATTGTCATATTATTAAATAGCAACGGCGGGAGCACCCCCCCGCCCTACATTGTATATTTTATTTTGTGCCGAAGATTCTGTCGCCTGCGTCACCAAGACCAGGAACGATGTACTTGTGCTCGTTGAGTTTTTCGTCAAGTGCTGCACAATAAATATCAACGTCAGGATGAGCATCAGCGAGAGCCTGCATTCCTTCAGGAGCTGCGATAATGCCCATAAACTTGATTGACTTTGGTTTGAAAGTCTTAATCTGATTAATTGCGTCAATTGCTGAACCACCGGTTGCGAGCATTGGGTCGAGAACGATTACTTCACGTTCTTCAATATCTGATGGTAATTTGCAGTAATATGGAACAGGAAGTGCTGTTTCTTCATCTCTGTACATACCGATATGACCAACCTTTGCTGATGGAACAAGTGAAAGCACACCATCAAGCATACCAGTACCGGCACGAAGAATTGGAACAAATGCAAGTGTTTTACCTGAAATAACCTTTGTTTTTGCAATAGCAACAGGAGTTTCAACCTCAACTTCAACGAGAGGAAGGTCGCGAGTTGCTTCATAACACATAAGAGTCGCGATTTCAGAAACAAGTGCTCTGAATTCCTTTGAGCCAGTATTCTTATCTCTTAAAAGAGTGAGTTTGTGCTGAATAAGCGGATGATTAGTAATTATAATATTTCCCATTTTTATTGTCCCCCAATTTTATTGGAATTTTTCTTCAAAAATAATTATATACCTATAATTTACAATTTACAAGTTTTTTTATGAATTTTCTATCTCCATAATCTGGTCTATTCTTCTCTGATGTCTGCCACCTTCAAATTCTGTCTCAAGGAAGAT
>JAZNTF010000182.1:0-3581 GCA_045591625.1 Candidatus Fimenecus sp. | reverse complement strand
TAACACATAAGTGTTGCAATTTCAGAAACAAGTGCACGAAAATCCTTTGAACCTGTATTCTTATCTCTTAAAAGAGTAAGCTTGTGTTGAATAAGTGGATGATTTGTAATTGTAACATTTGCCATTTTAATTCCCCCAATAATATGTTTTGCAATTATTTTTTTATGAATTTTCTATCTCCATAATCTGGTCTATTCTTCTCTGATGTCTGCCACCTTCAAATTCTGTCTCAAGGAAGATGTCAACAAGTTCCAAAGCAAGACCAACACCTACAACACGACCACCCATACAGAGTGCATTTGCATCGTTATGCATTCGGGTCAGCTTTGCACTAAAATAATCTGAACAACAAGCAGCACGAATACCTTTAACCTTATTGGCTGCCATTGAAATACCGATACCTGTACCGCAACAGAGAATTGCTCTCTCACATTCACCACTTGTCACCTTTTCACAAGTTGCTTTTGCGATTGGAGCATAGTCGATTGACTCTGCTGAATATGTACCGCAATCAATGTATTCAACACCTTTTTCATCAAGATGCTTTTTAATTGCCTCTTTTAATTCAAATCCACCATGGTCTGCGCCTAAAGCTATCATATTTATATCTCCTTTTTCAATGCTTTTTTATTATTTAATTCTCTTTCTGCCTGAGGTAATCTCAGATAAAAAGGAACAAGATTTGCTGAATCTATTGGTTCTTCGCCAGTTTTTATTTTTTCTTCTGCAACAAAGCTGACGCTTGAGCCATGTACAAAACGAATATTTTCGTCTGCCACTTCACAATCTTGGATAATTTCGTGAAGCTTATCATAACATAAAACTGAGCCATCACCGATAAAAACAATTTTTTTATCGTATTGCTTCAATTCATTACCAAGCTCGTCGATTAAAACTGCCTTATCTTCACAAAGTCTGTTTCCCTTATTGAATATAGCAGTATAGACCTGGTTACACCTTGCATCCATTACTGCACAAGCAATTACATCTTGGTTTTTAAGCGGTTCTGCAATAGCCTCAAGTGTTGAAACTGCAAAACACTTTTTATTAAGTGCATCTGCCATACCTTTAACTGATGCGATTCCTATTCTTACACCGGTGAATGAACCCGGACCATTTGTAATAGCAAACAAGTCAACATCTTTTATTGAAATACCACTATCTTTAATGGTTTCTTCAACCATCGGCATCAAAGTCTGACTATGAGTAAGTCCGTTATTTATAAACTTTTCAGATAAAATCTTGCCATTTTCAGTTATTGCTACGGAAGCTGTAACTGATGAAGAATCAAGTGATAAGATTTTCATATTTCTACGCCTCCGTCAATTGTGATTATACGTTGATTATCACTTTCACCACGCTGAATTGTAACTCTTACAGTATTTTCAGGAAGTGCATTTTCAATGTTTTCTGCCCATTCAACAGAGAGAATTCCACCGGCCTCATAAAAATCAAAAAAACCACTCGAATAAAGGTCATCCCAGCTCTCTACTCTATACATATCAAAATGATACAGAGGAGGATTTCCGCCATAATCATTGACGATAGCAAAAGTCGGGCTACTCACCTCTTCATCAACACTGAGGGCTTTTGCCATTCCACGAGTAAATGCAGTTTTCCCCATACCAAGTCCACCAAAAAAAGCAACAACAGTTCCGCCTTTAAGTGACTGAGCAAGTCTTCTGCCTAATTCAATTGTATCTTCTGTACTGTTAGAAATAAACTTTTGCATAACCACACCAATAAAATAATTTTTATCCTAATAATTTTATCAAACAACTGTGTTTTTGTCAATTTGTATATATTCACAACTGATAGTTAATTTATCCCTGATATTTGAAGTCATTATACATAATTTCCTGCAAAATTCTATGAAAAATGCAGGAAAAATCGTCAAAAATGAAAGTGTGTCTATATATTTTGTCATATTTAACAAATTAAAGCGCTGAATTTACTGTATATTTTTCAATATTGTTAATTGAAAAAAGTGCATATTTTATGATATTATTTTTTCATAATTTTTATAGGAGGCTCTATTATGAATAGTTATATTGAAAATGTTCTCGCAAGAGTACAAGAGCGTGATGCAAAAAAGCCTGAATTTCTTCAGTGCGTAAAGGAAGTTTACAGCTCACTTGAAAAGGTAGTTGAAGCTCATCCTGAATATGAAAAGTTTGATATTTTAGGTAGAATGGCAGAACCTGAAAGAAGCGTTAACTTCAGAGTTGCTTGGATTGACGATAAAGGTCAGACACAGGTTAACCGTGGTTTTCGTGTACAGTTTAACTCTGCTATCGGTCCTTACAAAGGCGGTCTTCGTTTTCACCCAAGTGTAAATGCAAGTATCGTATATTTCCTTGGTTTTGAACAGACATTCAAAAACTCACTTACAGGTCTTCCTATGGGTGGTGCTAAGGGTGGTTCTGACTTTAATCCTGTTGGTAAGAGTGACGGAGAAATCATGAGATTCTGTCAGTCATTTATGACAGAGCTTCAGCGTCACATTGGTGACAGCCTTGACGTTCCTGCCGGTGACATCGGTGTTAGTGGTAAGGAAATCGGTTACCTTTTCGGTCAGTACAAGAGAATTAAGGGCTGTTTCGAAAACGGCGTTCTTACAGGTAAAGGTCTTGCATATGGTGGTTCACTTGTTCGTCCTGAAGCTACAGGTTATGGTGCAATTTACTATACAAACGAAGTTCTCAAGCACGAAAATGAAGAAATCGCAGGTAAAACATTCGCTGTTTCAGGTTTCGGTAATGTTGCTTGGGGTGCAATCAAAAAGATTGCTGAACTCGGTGGTATCCCTCTTACCCTTTCAGGTCCTGACGGATATGTTTATGATAAAGACGGTATCGTAACAGAAGAAAAGATTAACTATCTTCTTGAAATGCGTGCATCAGGTAGAGATAAAGCCAAAGATTATGCTGACAAATTTGGTGCAGAATTCTTCCCAGGACAGAAACCTTGGGGTGTTAAGGTTGATATTGCTCTTCCTTGCGCTACACAGAACGAAGTTACTCTTGAAGAAGCAAAGAAAATCGTTGCTAACGGAACAAAATACTATATTGAAGTTGCAAATATGCCAACAACTGCAGAAGCTATCGAATACTTCCTTAAAAATGATGTTATCGTAGCTCCATCAAAGGCAGTTAATGCTGGTGGCGTTTGTGTTTCAGGTCTTGAAATGAGCCAGAATAGTCAGAGACTTGCTTGGACTGCAGAAAAGGTTGACGAAATGCTTAAGAGCTCAATGAAAAATATCTATGATATTTCAGTTGCAGCTGCTGCACGTTACGGTCTTGGTTATGACCTTATCGCAGGTGCTAACATCGCCGGTTTTGAAAAGGTTGCAGAAGCAATGCTTCAGCAGGGCGTTTATTAATCCTTAATACAAAAATTAGACAACATTAAACCCTCGTACAAATTCAGTACGAGGGTTATTTTTGTATTCGAAAACCCCTGGCTGTGCCAGGGGTTCAAAAAAGCTTTAGCGATGAGTATAAAAATAAAACTCCTTTTGATAAAATAAAAATGCGGCTACCAACTGCATTAAAAATCAAAAGGAGGACATTCAAAAT
>JAZNTF010000181.1:0-3427 GCA_045591625.1 Candidatus Fimenecus sp. | reverse complement strand
AAGGTTGACCTTTACGAAAAGAGCGACAAGCTCGGTGGTGTGTTCATTGCTGCTGCTGCTCCATCATATAAGGAAAAAGACCGTGACCTTATTGCATGGTACAATCGTGAAATCAAGCTTTATGATGCAATTACAGTTCATATGAATACAGAGGTTAAGGATATTGCTTCTCTCGGTGCTGACGAGGTAATTGTTGCAACAGGTTCAGTTGCTAACAAGATTCCTGTTAAGGGTGCTGAAAAGGCTATTGAAGCTATCGACTTCCTTTTAGGCAACAAGACTGTTGGTGACAACGTTGTAGTTGTTGGTGGTGGTCTTACAGGTTGTGAAATCGCTTATGAGCTTTATCTTCAGGGCAAAAAGCCTGTTATTGTTGAAATGCAGGATGACCTTGTTACAACTCCTGGTGTTGCTCTTGCTAACACAAGCTACCTTCGTGATTTCTTCAAGACAAACAATGTTCCTGTTTACCTTGAAACAAAGACAACTGAAATCACAGACACAAGCGTAACAGTTATGACAAAGGATGGCAAAACAGAAATAATTCCTGCTGACAGCGTTGTTCTTTCAGTTGGTTACAAGTCTGCTCCGTTAGCACAGAAGTCAAAGCATGTTCACCTTATCGGTGACTGTCAGAAGGTTGGTAATCTCCGTACAGTTATCTGGGGCGCTTGGGACGTTGCAATGAAATTATAATTTCAAAATAGCATAAAATTAGAGGAGAGTTTCGGCTCTCCTCTTTTTGTTTTATATATTAAATTGAATAAAAATTATTCTGTTACCTGTTTTGTAAGGTAATCGTAAACTAACTGGCCACCAGGAAGTGATGTACCGATTTCGATGAGCAAATATTTGATTTCAGTTAAAATATTGCCGAAATCAAAGAAGATTGTATTGTCATCATCCGAAGGAGCACCTTCGTAATCAAGTGTGAATGCCTGAGTATAAAGCACGCCGCCTTCACCGAATGCTTCTGCTCTTACATAAGAACCAATTTTGTCAGAATACTCATCAAGGTCAATGGTATTACCTACTGCGATAACCTCACCATCTGCAATCCAATGAACTGTAAGTGCATTTTCAACTTTAAGTGTGATTTTATCCTCTTCTTCATTAACACTAACATCTGTTACCTTTGGTGTAGGAATTGTGTCATCGCGATTTTCCTGTGCAAAGCTTGTACCCCAATCAATGCCTGTTTCAAGTGAAAACTGTGCTAATTCCTCTTCGTTTTCTATGTATCTGCTCACTGCAAAGAAAGAACCATTTTTAAGACAGGTCTGAACATTTTCTGCATTATTTTCAGGCATACACAAATCTGTCCATGCACAACCTACTTTATCAAGCTGATGAGCATCTGTTGTGGCAATTGCGAAAACATTTCTGCCTGTCGGAACAACTTTTCCTAGAAGAATATCCCAAAGCTTTCGGTCGTATTTTGTTCTGCCATCCTTTTTGGAATTGATATCGATACCAATACAGGAATCATAGGTTGTGAGGATATTTGCAAACTTATTTATAACATAGCTGTACCAGATGTCATCCTCATTATATGCATCTGCCTCACACTCTTCCTCTTTTGCCTTTGTATATTCACCCGGATGGTTAATTACGGTAAGACCACCTGCTGCTTCGACATTCTTCACAACCTCTTCATAGTTACTTGTGCCACCGACAACACCATCACCATAGTCAGCAAACCAGCTGTTCACATGAGCATTATTAAGTGATGTGGGATTCTGCTCATTTCCCATAGGCACTTCAATCATAGGTCGACCATCTCTGCCGACACCTGTTGTAATCTCGTTATATCTTTCTTCTGTCAAAGGAGTTACAACCTGTTTTCTACCCTCCTTGACCGCAGAAACGATTTTAAAGTAATTTCTTGTGTTTACCTGTTTCCAACCTCTTGAAACGATTCCGTGGTCAGTCAAAGCCAAAACATCATAGTTCTGTGCATAATGCTCCTCAATCATCACATTCATATCTTCATCACCGTCTGATGCAGTTGTGTGACAATGCAAGTCAGCCTTATACTGTTCCCATTCATCAAAATCTACTGTTTCATAAGGGTTACCTATGATGTAATCAACATCTTCTGCTGCAAAGGAAATTACACAACAACTAAAGAGCATAACTGTTGCTAGTATAATAGAAATAATTTTTTTCATAATACAACCTCGTTTTAGGTTTTTAGAATAAATATCAACGGGACGCCGAGTCGACGTCCCCTGCATTGAATTATCAATCTTTAAATACATTATCAAATAATGGAAGCTTTGATGCTTTCATTACCGCACTGAAGAGTCTGCCACCTGTTACAGGAGTGATTCTGCCAAAAATCTTCATAAACTGTGCATCGAAACCGAACACCATAAGCTCTTTCTTGTTTTCGATACCATGTACAATCATATTAACCATCTTGTCACAATCTGTACTGATAGCATTGATTGCTTTTTCACCTTTTCCTGTATTTTCCTGATTACGGAAGATATCTGTCTTTGTAAATCCGGGACAGATAACTGTAACATAGCACTTACCTCTTAAGTCTTCTCTTAAAGACTCTGTAAATGACTTAAGCGCACCTTTACTTGCTGAATATGTAGAAGTTCCTGCAAGAGCCATTAACGCTGCTGAAGATGCAACATTGATAACTGCAGGTGTGCTTGATTCAAGAAGCATTGGTAACAATGCCTTTATTGAATAAACCGCTGAATAGAAGTTGATATTCATAACGCTTTCAATTTCTTCAATTGAGTAATTCTGTGTCTTATTAAACTTTGGAAGAATACCTGCATTGTTAATGAGAACATCAGGATGAATATTGTTTTCCTTAAGATATTCTGCAAACTCAAACCAATTTTCCTTAACAGAAACATCAAAAAGCTTATATGAGAAATTCTTTGCATATTCTCCTAATTCTTCAACAAATTTTTCTGTCTTCTCTTTACTTCTTGCGATACCGATAACCTTACAGTTATGCTTTTTTATAAGCTGTTCTGTCACACCTTTACCGATACCCGCTGAAGCACCTGTAATAATTACTGTCTTGTTATCAATCCAACACTGTCCCATAATAATATCTCCTTATTTATAGTTTTTTTACTAAAGTATTTATCCTTTGATTGAAATGTACATATTTTTTATATCATCATATGACAACTTAATCATATTTCTTTCCATAAGTGGTGTCATACTCATTTCTGTAAGTTTTTCTATCTCTTCTAATGATTTTACACCAATTTCCTTTAAAGTGCAAGCCATTCCCATTTTCTTTTTAAGCGAAGTGATAGCCTCTGCCATTCCGTACGCGACAGCGAAGCCACAATTCTGTGCAAATTTATTGAGTCTGCCATTTTCAGCCTCTGCATTGTATCTTGTGAAAAAATCAAGAGTCATAGCACAAGCTTCACCATGTGGCACACCA
>JAZNTF010000180.1:0-19114 GCA_045591625.1 Candidatus Fimenecus sp. | reverse complement strand
TTTAACTCCTTTCATAATTTAAACATTTACCATATTACTTTACAACAAAAAGAGAAAAAAGTCAATATATATACTATAAATATTATTCACACAATTTTTACATTTTTCATTGTTTACGTCTCCATTTAACTCTTGTTTTAGACTCTTTTTTATGATATAATATTTTCAGTTATATTAGAGGGGTTATGGTATGGCAAACGAAGTAATAAACACCGAAAAAACTAATAAAAAGAAAGCTTCTTACTCAATATTAGCCTGTAGAGCTGTGGTGGTTATGATTATAGCATTTTTTGCCTTACTTTTCTCACAAGAAACCCCGGATGTCTCCGAGCCAAGCGTTTCTGAACCTGAAACTACCACTGAAGTTTCAACAACAGAAACTACCGAGGTTCCAACTACTGAAGAAACCACTTCAGAAACCGAAACCACAACTTCTGAACCGGCACTATCCTTCTATGATGATGTTAAATATCGCTCACCGGATGCCCGTCCTGCCGATATATTCAAGCACGGCAGGAACCTTATGCTTCTTAATAGAAATTATGAATTGCCTGCAGATTTCGAGTGGGATTTGGTATATTGGTCAAATGGTAATTTTGTTGATGCTATGTACCTTAATCGTGAAGAATACAATTCCGTAAAAGCTGTTGACAAGGCTGCATATCAGCCGTTGAAGGATATGTTTGCTGCTGCAAATAAAGCAGGAGTACCTTTGGAACTCATTTCTGCGTACAGAAGCATTTACCTTCAGGACAAACTGTTCACTCGTTCAGTTGATTCTTTTATAAGCCAAGGATATTCTGAGGCGGAAGCTATAAAGCAGGCGAATTTTTCAAGAACATTTTCCGGAACAAGTGAACACAACACCGGATTGGGATTTGATTTGCTTCAAAAGGGCAATTATAACCTCAGCACGTCATTTGAAAACACCGCAGAATTTAAATGGCTTATGAAAAACGCAGAAAATTATGGTTTCATTCTTAGATATGCAAAAGATAAGACTGATAAAACCGGAATTATGTATGAACCATGGCATTTCAGATATGTAGGTGTAGAACATGCCAAGAAGATCAATGAACTTGGTATGTGTTTGGAAGAATATATTGAATATTTAGAGGCATAAAAGTATGGCAAGTTTCAAAGACAAGTTATTTAGTTACAAAACTTTTGCAAAGATTTTTTTGCATTTATTTGTTGTAATGGAACCAAAAATTGCTTACCATAAGCACCTTGAAAAAAAAGGTGAACAGGAGAAAGCAGATGCATTTGGATTCCCGGCAATAAAAAAATGGGCTGATTTTGTAGTTAAAGCAGCAAAATTGAACATCACTGTTGACGGACTTGAAAAAATTCCAAAGGACAGACCTGTACTTTTTACACCTAACCATCAAAGCTATGCTGATGTTCCCCTTCTGCTTCATGTTTTAAAAGACTTTAACTTTGGTTTCCTGATGAGAATGCAGCTTAATCAGTTTTTTGCTATAAAACAGATAAGTCATATCATTAAATGTGTGCCTATTAATCAGGAAAATGCACGAGAAGGTATCAAGTCACTTAATAAAACCGCTGACCAGATTAATCAAGGGCTTTCTATGGTGGTTTTCCCTGAAGGTAAAAGAGGTTATTGCAACACCCCGGACGAATTCAAAAATGGTGCGTTTAAAATTGTTCAAAAAACCGGCGTAACAGTTGTTCCTATATATTTGAGAAATGTTTTCAAAGTACTTGAAGGAAATGATTCCGTTGTTACTCCTACAGATGTACATGTTACAATCCTGGACCCTATTGAAACCGGTAATATGTCACGAAACGATGTTAAACAGCTTCACGATAAGGTTTACAACATCATTCTCGAAGAATCAAAAAAATATAAGGATTAATCAATTTGGCAGTTCGAAATATAAAATTCGGACTGCTTTTTTTATTCACATATTGAATAAATCTTAATTTTATCGTATAATACTATCAGTTTACATTTAAAGGAGACAGTTATATGAAAAAAGGTATCATTTATGATAATTCCAAGAAAATATTACCTATAATCATTATGGTAATAGGAATTATCCTTGCTGCATCATTACAGGTTATGCGACTTAATCTTATTGCTGTTGTCAATGTCGCATATATGTGTCTTGTATCTGCTATTACAATTCTTGGGATATTAATTTTCAAAAAGCTTTATTTGTGGCATTTTATCGGATATGGCGCTTCCGGTCTTTCCATTATGCTTTACTATACAATCTGGGGTGCTGACGCAGGTTTTGGCGCATTCTCATCTGGTAAAGCAGGTTGGAGTTCAGTTGAAAATGCGCTTTTTTCAGGAGCAAGTGATTATAATTTACTTATACGTTTTGGCGGCAACCTTTTACTTATCCTTCCTTGTGTTATCGCATTAGTTGGTCTTTTACTTGTTGCAAAAAGACATTTTGAGAAAAAGAGCACACATTTTATTGTAACATCCCTTCTCAGCATTGTTCTTGCCGGAACAACAGTTATGTATGTTCTTACAATGAATCTTCGTTCACAACCTAATGTAGACAGACTCTGGGAAGGTCACGATGATTATCTCAACAAAGTTGACAAAAATACAAAAAATAAACCAAATGTACTTTTCATTATGATGGATGACTTGGGTTGGGGTGATATTTCACTTAACGGTGCAATTTATGACACACCAAACATCGATAGTATCGGTGAAGATGGTGTTAATTTTGACAACTTCTATTCAAGCTATTCTGTTTGTTCACCTGCTCGTTTCAGCCTTATGACAGGTCGTTATCCGTTCAGAGGATATGCAGACAATGTTATTTATCCTACGGTCGATACTCTTTCACCATTTGCACAGACAAGAATTTTCAACTCAATCGAAATGGGCAACAACGCCGATGGTATGCTCGGTGATGAAATCACAATTGCTGAAGTTTTCCAGAATGCAGGGTATAACACAGGCGCATTCGGTAAATGGCATCTCGGTGACTATGGTGAATATCTTCCTACAAATCAGGGATTTGACTATTTCTACGGTAGCCACCATGTTAACGATATGACACCTTTCTATTATGTTGAAGAAGAAAACGGTGAATACGAAATTGTTCACGGTACTGACGAATTCTTTAGGGACGGTAAAAAGGACCAGAGCCAGGCGAGTGAATGGATTCACGAATCAATCAACGATTGGATTACCGATGCGGTCACAAATTCGGATGAACCATTCTTTGCATACTATGCAACACCATGGCCACACGGACCTGTTTTTGCAGGTGACGATTTTGACGGTACAAGCGGTATGGGTACTTATGTTGACTGTGTAACTGAATTTGACTATTACCTTGGTGAGCTCTTCAACACGCTTGAAGAATTAGATGTTATGGATGATACAATTATTGTCTTCACAAGTGATAATGGTCCTGCACTTGAAGGCTCAACAGGTGAACTTCGTGGCGGTAAGTATCTGGCATACGAAGCAGGTCAGAAAGTTCCGTTTATGATTAAGTGGAACAATAATAACGGTCTTTGGGAAGCAGGTACAACTCGTGAACAGAGTGCAGTTCTTGCTGATATGTTCCCAACACTTATTGACCTTTGCGGAATTACAGGAAATAATGGTAAAAAGAATTATCTTCCTCAGGACAGAACTATTGACGGTGTTTCCATGCTTCCAATTCTTAAAAACGATACAGCCGTTCATACAGAAGACCATCCAATTCTTCACATGAAGCGTGAAAAGCTCAAGGCACTTCAGTACACAATGACTACTGAAAATGTTCTCAGCCGTGAAGAATATAAAGATTATAAATATCCTGTTCTTACAGAAAATGAATACATAACATTCAAGTATTTCCGTAAAATGCAGAATGATAACCCTGCTTTCTTTGATAAAACAAGAAAGAATTGGCTCTTTGTTCTTACTGACGATAAGGGTGAAAACTACA
Organism: Candidatus Fimenecus sp.; assembly: GCA_045591625.1. Taxonomy (GTDB): domain Bacteria; phylum Bacillota; class Clostridia; order Oscillospirales; family Acutalibacteraceae; genus Fimenecus. Next base: position 15,182 of record JAZNTF010000180.1, on the reverse strand, counting down.
ACAGAACAAGCACTTATCCTACTATTGCAGAAGAGCTCAATCAGAAAATGACTGATGTTATGGAAGATTTCAAGGCAAATCGTCGAGGAATTAATCAGGATTATTACAATAACCTTTAATACAATGATATAGCCCATTGAAAGTTGCATTTCAATGGGCTTTGTTATATAATTAACTCAAATATTTTCATGGGGTGAACACTATGCCACCACTTTCAATAATGATTAAACCTGCATCAAGTCTTTGTAATATGCGTTGCAGATATTGTTTCTATCACAATGTTACAGAGCTTCGTGAGGTTTCATCCTTTGGTATTATGGCTGAAGAAACTTCCGACAATTTAATAGAAAAAGCACTCCAATTTGCCAATGGTGAAAGTGTTGCCTTTGCTTTTCAGGGTGGCGAGCCACTACTGGCAGGGCTACCCTATTTTCAGCATTTTGTAGAAAAGGTTAAGTCGTTAAATAAGCTTAACAGTCAGATTTTTTTCAGCACACAGACAAACGGTACTCTTGTAACCGACGAATGGTGCGAATTTTTTCACAAAAACAATTTTCTTGTGGGACTCAGCCTTGACGGTAACTTTGAGCACAATAAGTTCCGTGTTGACGAAAAAAGAGAAAACACATTTTACAGAATTATTGCTGCTGCCGAAAAATTCAAAAAGCATAATGTTGAATTTAATATTTTAACAGTTCTTACAGGCTATTGTGCTGACCATATTGATGAGATTTACAAGTATTTCAGAGAAAAGGGCTTCAGATATTTACAATTTATTCCCTGCCTTCGTCCTTTTGATGACAACAGCGAAAGTGAATTATATATGACTCCCGAACAATACAGTAATTTTCTTATTAAAGGGTTCAATTACTATGTGAAGGATTATGTTCGCGGTCAATATACAAGCATCCGTTGGTTCGATAACATTGTTCATCAGTTTCTCGGAAACCCTACCGAACAATGCGGTATGTGTGGTCATTGTATGCACCAGTTCGTTGTTGAGGGCAACGGGAATGTTTATCCTTGCGACTTCTATTGTACAGATAATTGGTATTTAGGCAACATCAATGATACTGATAAAAATTTCGACACATTGGCGCACTGTGAAAAGGCCATTGATTTTTTAAAAGAAAGCCTTGCAGTGCCTGGAAAATGCAAACAGTGTAAGTATTATCCTGTTTGTCGTGCAGGTGGTTGCAAACGAACTAGAGCAGACCGAGATTACTGTGAAAGCTATAAAAAATTCTTCTCATCCTGTCTGCCGCTTTTCCGAGCATTCATAAACGAGAAAAAATAATATCTGCAAATCAAAAGCGAGGTTCAACGACCTCGCTCTTTTTTAATAATACATAAATTCATCCATCATTCCTGTTGCACTCATACCCATAACAACAAAGAAGAATACATAAAACAAAACTACCAAAACAGTTGAAATTGCAATCATAATAAGATTATATTTCGCAAAATTACGAAGACTCTTACTATAATTCGAACCGAAACCAACTATAAAAAGCATAATCAAACCTATAACAGGAAGTGAAAAAAGAATCGAGTAACCCAAATATGCCCAGATTGAAACAGGCTTATATTCCGGAGGAAGCATATACTCTGTGATTGTTGGCGGATAATAAGGATTTGCCTGATATTGATACTGATTTGGTGCACTTTGGTATTGTTGCTGATTAGGAGCACTCTGGTATTGATTTTCTGTAGCCACCGGGTCAACGTAAACTGTTTCCTGTTGATATTCTTGGTTGCTCACCTGTTGTTGTGCAACATCTGCACTGCAATTCTCACAGATGGATAAATTATTCATAATCTCCTTACCACATTTTGGACAAAAGCTCATTTTTATTCCCTCTCTTCACACATAAATATATTTTGATTATACAATTTTATTTTTGATTTTTCAACTCTTTTTTTCTTTTATTAAAAAATGTTTTTGTTTCCTTGGCAACAACTCCTGAAAGCATAAAGAGAGCTATCATATTTGGAATTGCCATAAGACCATTGAAAATATCTGCGATAGTCCATACTGCTGAAATTGTCATATATGGACCAATGAAAACAGCAAGAATATATAAATATCTGAATGCCTTTACAATTTTCTTATTACCTTTTGTAAGGTATTTAAGGCAGCTTTCAGAATAGTAATCCCAACCCAGAATAGTTGTGAATGCAAAGAATACAAGACAAATCATAAGAACAAATGAAGTTACTTTTTCAGGCAAGAACGGAATACCTGCACCAAAAGCATAAGATGTAACTCCTACACCTTCAAGTCCTTCTACTTTCCATGCTCCTGTTATAACGATTGAAAGACCTGTCATTGTACAAATTACAATTGTATCAAAGAATGTACCTGTCATTGTAACAAGACCTTGTCTTACAGCAGAGTTTGTTCTTGCCGCAGCAGAAGCGATAGGTGCTGAACCAAGGCCTGATTCATTTGAGAAAATACCTCTTGCAACACCCTTTTGCATTGCAATAAACATTGTACCAACAATACCACCGGTTACTGCTGACGGATTGAATGCTCCCTTCACAACAACTCCTACAGCCATTGGTATCTTATCAATATTTGAAAAAATGAGCATAAATGCAAAGACAATATAGGCAATTGCCATAAAAGGAACAACAACTGTTGCAACCTTTGAAATTCTCTTGATACCACCAATAAGTACAAGACCTACACAAGCAGCAAGGATAACAGATGCAATTACAACTGACCAGGAATATTCACCGATATATGGAATCGCAACGGTGTTTGCATCAAAGAATGAGTTGATTGCAGATGAAATACCGTTTACCTGTGCAAATGTGCCGATACCCATAAGACCTGCACAAACTCCAAAGAATGCAAATGCTTTTGCGAGCCATTTCCATTTTTTACCCATACCCTTTTCAATATAGTAGAAGGGTCCGCCCCATGTATGGCCATCTTCGTCTGTAACACGATATTTTACAGCAAGAAGACCTTCAGCATATTTTGTTGCCATACCAAAAAAGGCAGCAACAAGCATCCAGAAAAGCGCACCGGGCCCACCTGCACAAATTGCAGTTGCTACACCTACAATGTTACCTGTACCTATTGTAGCAGAAAGTGCAGTACACAATGCACCGAATGATGAAACGTCACCTGTGGCTCCTTCTTCTTCCTGTACCATCCATTTAAGTGCCAATGGCAAGTGAAAAATCTGAACCAGCTTTGTTCTGCAAGTAAGTATAAGCCCGCCTACTATAATGAGTACCATTAGCGGTACACCCCACACAAAATCGTCAATCGCTACTAAGATGTCATTAAAATTCATATCCATTCTCCTTTTCTTACCGAAAAACAAAGGACCGAATGCATAAAATACACTCAGTCCTAAAACTCTTAAACAAGAAAATTCCGTCCTTTGACCTGAGAGATTAGCATTTTATGCTTTGCACCTTCGGTATCCACATACTGTGGAATTCTCCGGAATACCGTCAACAGACAGTTGGGGAAAAAACCCTTTCAACCTGCATCATTCGGTATATATTAAATTTACTGAATTATTGTAATACTAAACCAAAGTCTTGTCAACACAAAATCAAAAAATTTTATGACAAAATATAGGTAAGGGCCATTATAAGTGATTCATCTGCTCCTTCACTTTTCAATAGCATTATCAATCCTAAAAGCAACGCCTTGTCAGGCTCATTGAACAGGTTGTCAATACCTTGTTTCTTTTGAACTTCTGTCATTGTCTTTTTGATATTTTCATCCGGGTTATGATAATCTTTAAAGTAGGTATAAGTTTTGTTTTCAGGAAAATTCGGTGGCATATTTGTTACCTTAGTTTTTGCTTCTTTATGATAATCATCTTCTTTGTTGCTCTTCGGCGTAAAATCAAAATCTCTTTGCGCAGTCTTGGTAATAATATCAGAATTGCGTTTCATCTCTCTGACTCTTTCCATAGCTTTTTGTTGCATATTCTGAATTTCTGAATATGAATAACCACTCATAATTAAAACAACCCTTTCAATAAAGGCAGAACTTCCATCAATTGTAAAAACTTTACCGCCTCATCCGCCTTTTGCTTTCTCTCTTTACTTAACATTGGTTTTAAATCTTCAATAAGCCGTGTTCTATAATCTTCTTTATTCGCTTGTCTCATAACACCCATTATTTTCTGCATCATATTCATATCTATGGGCAAATTGGGTAACGGCTCCGACTTTTTAGTCTCCTGTAATTGTTGTGAGATGTCTTTTTCAGTTAAGGTTTCTGCAATACCCTTTATTTTTTCCATATCCTCATCACTTATTGACGACAACAGATTTTCAATATCAATCATTCTTATCCTCCGTAAACTTTTTTAATAATTCTTGTGCTTTTGGTGTTGAAAGCAATTTTTTTACGGCTTCTTTATCACTTAAAACCTCTTTAAGTTTCTTATTCTGATTAGGCGTAAGGTTTTTCTTTAGATAGTCCTCCGCTTCTTCATTTGACTTTTTTGATTTAATTCCCTTAATTATCTCGTCAAAATTTTTATTACTCATTGAAACCACCACCATAATATTATATAATCATAATATGAGATTAAGGAGGTTGATATGCTTGAGAATCCTTGTTTTATCCGACTCTCACGGTGATATTTATTCAATGAAAAAAGCCATTGATGCACAACCAACTGCTGAAGCTGTCATCTTTTTAGGCGACGGATATCTTGATTTTGAAAAATGCAAACCACTTTTAGATGGTAAAAGAGTTTACTGTGTAAAGGGTAACAATGATTTTTACTGTGATTATCCGAAAAATGCAATAATAGAAGAAGGTGGTCTTAAAATTTATATCACCCACGGACATTATGAATATGTAAAAAGCGGTCTTGCCGGACTTGTTTCTGTTTCACGAAGAAATAACTGTAAGTTAGCACTTTACGGACACACGCATATTCAACAAGAGGATAATCAACTTGGAATCAAATTCTTTAATCCCGGTTCAATACGAAATAATGAATACGGTGTTATCGACATTATTGATAACGGTTTTATATGCATCGGAATTAAATTGAGATAGAAATCAGGGACGGTAAATTACCGTCCCTTTATAGTTATATCTCAATTTTATTTATATCTTTAATTAAAAACATCACTGTTGTGATTATGTGGATAATGCAAAGAGTAGAAATTATAATATACCATACTATTGCGTTTTCAGTTACATTAGCAATCCAATAATGAGATGTCCACCCAATTGCAGAAATTATTGGAGCTGTTGACGATAACATTGCTGTTATTTTTGAAATTCCCTTTCTATAAAAAGCAAACAATAATATTGATAACACCACAACTATTGCAAATACAATTAAAAATCTTAATGGTAGAGCTTCATAATAAAAATAACCATCAGGAAAAGCCCAAATAGGTTCAGGTAAAAGTTTTGTACTAAAACAATATTCACCCGCTATATAAATAATCTCCAAAACGGAAGTAATTGCTGTTATAATAAAGATTAATGTAATGGAAAAATAACCGTATTTTTTTACTTCACACATAAAATCACCTCTTTAATTAATATTGCAAGGCATTATTCTACATAATTATCACCTCTTTCTATTTTCATAATTGCATAAATGCAATAAAAAGTCAAGCAATGATTTATTGCATTAGACCATATCTATCTTTTACATAAAAAAAATACCCCTCAGGTTTTTACCCGAGGGGTTAATTTATTGGTTTTTTTAAAGCCTTACCGCATTAGTCAGCGATGAGTTCGATGATGCACATTTCAGCAGCATCGCCTCTTCTTGGGCCGGTCTTGATAACACGAGTGTAGCCACCTTTTCTGTCAGCATACTTTGGTGCTACTTCTTCAATCATCTTCTTTGCAACAGACTCTTTTGTGATGTAAGAGTAAACCTGTCTCTTTGAATGAAGACTGTTATCTTTAGCGATTGTAATCATTTTTTCAGCCATAGCCTGAACTTCTTTGGCTCTAGTTACAGTTGTTTCAATCTGACCGTTCTCGATAAGATATGTTACCATACCTCTGAGCATAGCCTTGCGGTGATCGCTTGTTCTACCAAGTTTTCTTGTTCCTGGCATTCAAAATCACTCCTTTATTATTCGTCGTCCTTACGCAATGTGAAGTTTAATGAATCGAGCTTTGCAATAACCTCTTCGAGAGATTTTCTACCAAGGTTTCTAACTCTCATCATATCTTCTTCAGTTCTGTTTGTTAAATCTTCAACAGTATTGATGCCTGCACGTTTGAGGCAGTTGAAGGAACGAACTGAAAGGTCAAGTTCTTCAATAGTCATTTCAAGAATCTTACCCTTTGTATCGTCGTCCTTAACAATCATTGTCTCTGTCTCTCTTGCCTCATCAGAAAGGTCAACAAAGAGGTCGAGATGGTCTGTAAGGATTTTTGCGCCGAGAGAAACGGCCTCCTGCGCTGAAATTGTTCCGTCTGTCCAAGCTTCAAGTGAAAGCTTATCGTAGTCAGTAATCTGACCTACACGAGTATTTTCAACTGTGTAGTTAACCTTCAAGACGGGTGTATAAATTGAATCTATTGCGATTACGCCGATGATTGGCTGCATAAGCTGCTTGTTTCTTTCTGCTGAAACATAACCTCTGCCCTTATCGCATGTAAGTTCCATCTTAAGAACTCCACCTTCTTCAAGGTTTGCGATAACATGTTCAGGATTAAGAATTTCAACGTCAGCATCAACCTGAATATCGCCGGCAGTAACTTCACATTTACCACTTGCATCGATATAAATTGTTTTTGGTCCGTCGCCATTAATCTTAAGGATAACACCCTTTAAGTTAAGAACGATTTCAGTTACATCCTCTTTCACACCGTCAATGGTTGAGAATTCATGAAGAACACCATCAATTTTTACCGAAGTAATTGCATAACCTGGAAGTGATGACAAAAGTACACGACGAAGGCTGTTGCCAAGTGTTGTACCGTAGCCTCTTTCCAATGGTTCAACGACGAACTTACCATAAGTTCCGTCTGCTGTCAAATCAAGTGCTTCAATGCTGGGCTTCTCAATTCCTATCATTCAAAACCCTCCTATTCGAGTACAGAAAAAATTTTCCGCTAAATATTATTGTTATTTCTATTCTATTATTTAGAGTAGAATTCGACGATAAGATGCTCTTCAACTGGAACAGCGATTTCTTCTCTGTCCGGAAGTTTAGCAACCTTAGCTGAAAGGTTTTCTGCATCCTTATCAAGCCATGCTGGAACAGGACGAGATGCGTTAGCTTCAAGAACTTCTTTAATCTTAACGCTATCTTTGCTGTTGTCCTTAACTGATACAACATCGCCTACTTTAAGAAGGTATGAAGGAACGTCAACCTTCTTACCGTTTACACGGAAGTGTGCGTGAATTACGAGCTGTCTTGCTTCTGCACGAGATGAAGCCCATCCGAGAAGATAAACAACGTTATCAAGACGACTTTCGCAAATTCTTAAAAGGTTTTCACCTGCTACACCTTGACGCTTTTCAGCCATCAAGAAATATTTGTGGAATTGTCCTTCCTGAATACCGTAGTAACGCTTAGCAGTCTGTTTTGCACGAAGCTGCAAGCCGTATTCAGAAACTTTTTTACGGTTCTGGCCGTGCTGACCAGGAGCGTATGAACGTCTCTCAAGAGCACATTTACCAGTATAGCAACGGTCGCCCTTAAGGAAAAGTTTCTTTCCTTCACGACGGCAGAGCTTACAAACCGCACCGGTATATCTTGCCATAATCTGTTACCTCCAAATTTCTGTTATACACGTCTTCTCTTAGGTGGGCGGCAGCCGTTATGAGGAATTGGAGTTACGTCTTTAATCATTGTAACTTCAAGACCTACTGTCTGCAATGCACGGATTGCAGCTTCACGACCTGAACCAGGACCCTTAACGTATACTTCTACAGTTTTCATACCGTGGTCAATAGCAACCTTAGCTGCTGTTTCAGCAGCTGTCTGAGCAGCGAATGGAGTTGATTTTCTTGAGCCTCTGAAGCCCATTTCACCTGCGCTTGCCCATGATACTGCGTTACCCTGTGTGTCAGTGATAGTAACGATAGTATTATTGAAGGTGGACTGAATATGAACTGCGCCTTTTTCAATGTTTTTCTTTTCACGACGTCTGCGTGTTACAGCGCCTTTTTTAACCTGCTTTGCCATTATCTAGTCCCTCCTTCTTACTTCTTCTTGTTAGCAATTGTCTTCTTTGGTCCCTTACGTGTACGAGCGTTTGTCTTTGAACGCTGGCCTCTTACTGGGAGACCCTTACGGTGACGAACACCTCTGTAGCAACCAATTTCAACAAGTCTTTTAATATCAAATGCTGTTTCTCTTCTGAGGTCACCTTCAACTGTTACATTTTTTTCGATGTACTCACGAAGTTTTGAAACGTCTTCTTCGGTTAAATCCTTAACACGTGTGTCTGGATTAATACCTGTTGCAGCAACAATGTCACTAGCTGTTTTTCTGCCAATACCATAGATGTATGTGAGACCGATTTCGATTCTCTTTTCTCTTGGTAAGTCAACACCTGAAATACGAGCCATTTACAGTTGCACCTCCATTTTCAAAAATGCGGCTGTTTTAGCCTTTTATGGTTTTTCGTATCGTTCCTTAGTACTTTAGAAACGATTGAGCGAAAGCTCTAAGACAAATTCAAGCTGCTCTGCAGTTGCAGCCCATTGCGATTTATCTTAGCCCTGACGCTGCTTGTGCTTAGGGTTTTCACAGATAACCATTACTTTACCCTTGCGCTTAATTACTTTGCACTTTTCGCAAATTTTCTTGACAGAAGGTCTGACTTTCATTTAGATTACCTCCTCATAAAATGCTTTCAATTTCTTTTTACTTTGAACGCCATGTGATTCTTCCGTTATTAAGGTCATAAGGTGAAAGTTCAACTGTTACCTTATCTCCCTGAAGAATTCTGATGTAGTTCATACGAAGCTTGCCCGAAATACGAGCGTGAACCTTGTGACCGTTCTCAAGTTCTACAATAAAGTTTGTATTAGGGAGAACTTCAACCACAGTTCCTTCAACTTCAATCATATCTTGTTTTGCCATAAGTTTAAACCTCTTTCGATAATGCTTTTCTCAATGCTCTGTCCGTTGAGAACAAGTTGTCGGAAAGTTTTTTGTCTGTTTTTATAACGTGTCTAGGATTTTTTCTTTTGGGATTGTTCAAAAGTCGTTCCTTACCGTCGCAGACATAAACATATTTTCCGTCAAATTCTGCCACACACATAAGCCTGTCTTTTTCACGACCGGCTATACACATAACCAGTTCACCTTTACAAAACTCCATAAGTCACCTCATTAAAGTTTCGTCAAAATAATAGGTTCGCCTTTTGTTATCGCTATTGTGTGTTCAAAGTGAGCGGACAGTTTGCCGTCAAGCGTTTTGACGGTCCAACCGTCAGGCAAACATTTTACTGCTTTTGAACCCATATTTATCATTGGTTCAATCGCAATAGTCATTCCCGGAAGAAGTCGCTGACCTCTTCCTGCTGTTCCGTAATTCGGAACTGACGGGTCTTCATGAAGATGTGTTCCCACGCCATGTCCTGTGTATTCACGAACAACCGAGAAACCTCTTTCTTCACAATAAGACTGAATCGCAAATGCTATATCACCGATTCTGTTGCCTGCGACAGCTTGTTCGATTCCTAAATAAAGACTCTCACGAGTTGTGTCGCACAGCCGCTTCGCCTCATCGGAAATTACTCCGCAAGCGAAAGTAGCAGCATTATCGCCGTTATAGCCATTCACCTTAGCCCCAAGGTCGATACTGACAATATCGCCTTCCTTCAGCACTCTCTTTTTAGAAGGAATGCCGTGAATAACCTCGTCATTTATGGAAATACATGCCGTTGCCGGGAAGCCATTATAGTTAAGAAAGTTTGGTTCTGCACCTTGTTTCTTTATATAACGATATGCGATTTGGTCAATCTCGTAGGTTGTTATACCCGGTTTGACCGCCTCACCCGCCAACTGTAATGCTTCTGCAGAAATCTGACACGCTTTTCTCATCATATCAATTTCTTTTGCAGTTCTAAGCACTATCATGTTAATCCTCCAATGCTTTAAAGACAAGAGCAGTTGTATCAGCAACCTCTTCCTGTCCTTCTACTATTACAAGCTTACCTGTCTTTGAATAGTAGTCCTTAAGTGGTTCTGTCTGTTCATGATAAACATGAAGTCTGTCGAGAACTGTCTCGGGACTATCGTCCTTACGCTGAACAAGTTCATCACCACATACGTCACAGATACCGTCATTAGATGGTTTCTTGTATTCAAGATGATAAGTAGCACCACATTTGAGGCAAACTCTTCTGCCTGAAAGTCTTGCTGTAATCTTTTCATCTGAAACTTCGATATCAACAACCTTGTCGATAACGATTCCCATACTATCGAGAGCCTCTGCCTGAGGTATTGTTCTTGGGAAACCGTCAAGAATGAAACCGTTCTGGCAATCATCCTCTGCAAGTCTCTCTTTTATAATACCAATAACAACATCATCCGGAACCAACTTACCGGCATCGATATAGGACTTAGCTTTAAGTCCCATATCAGTACCGTTTTTAAGAGCTTCTCTGATGATATTACCTGTTGACACAGCAGGGATATTGTATTTTTCGCAAATCTTTTCTGCTTGTGTACCTTTTCCTGCGCCTGGTGCGCCGAGAAGGATTAAGTTCATATCATTAACCTCCAAATTAATCGAGGAAACCTCTGTAGTGACGCATCATCATCTGGCTTTCAAGCTGTTTCTGTGTTTCAAGAGCAACACCAACCAAGATGATAATTGAAGTACCGCCAACAGCAAGGTTCATACCATTTTCTGTGAAAAGGCCTGCAATCTGTGAGTAAACGATTGGGAACATTGCAACGACGCTGAGAAGAAGCGCGCCGATGAGTGTCATTCTGCTAAGAATGTTCTGAATGTAAGTTGAAGTTGGTTTACCCGGACGGATACCAGGAACTGAACCACTGTTCTTACGAAGATTCTCTGCCATTTCAATTGGATTATATTGAATTGATGCATAGAAATAAGCAAAGAAGATAATGAAGATGAAGTAAAGTGTTCCATAGAATGGATGTGTCTGGCCAAGCCATACCTGGCTAAGGTTATGCCAGAATGAACCTTCTTCACCTGGAGCAAACATAGCAATTGTTGGGAGAATTGAAAGAATTGAGCTTGCGAAGATAACTGGGAGAACACCGCACATATTAACCTTGATTGGCATATGTGTGCTCTGTCCGCCGTACATCTTGCGTCCTACAACACGCTTTGCGTACTGAATAGGAATCTTTCTTTCACCATTATCCATCCATACGATGAAGAAAATCATACCAACAAGAGCGATTGCTGCGATTGGAACAAATACGTAGTAAACGCCGCCTTTGTCCATGTACTGATAAAGGTTATAGATAGTAGTTGGCATACGAGCTACGATACCTGCAAAGAGAATCATAGAAATACCATTACCGATACCTTTTTCGTTAATCAACTCACCAAGCCACATTACGAGTGCTGTACCTGCTGTGTAGCAAAGGATAACAACTACTGCCTGGAATACTGCCCAGCCGCCTGCGTATGCTTTACCATTTTCATCACCTACAAGGAAACCTTGTGATTCAATGAAGAAATAGTATGCAATACTCTGTAAAAGGCCAAGACCGACAGCAGAATAACGAGTGATTCTATTCATTTTCTTTCTGCCTTCTTCACCTTCCTTAGAAAGATTCTGAAGGTAAGGAATTGCAACAGTAAGAAGCTGAATAATAATTGATGCGTTGATATATGGTGTGATTGAGAGAGCGAACAATGTACCATAGTTAAATGCATTACCTGTCATCATTGAAAGGTATGTCATAAATGTACCTGCTGCTTCCTGGCCAAAGAGACCATCACCACGCATTGCAATATCAACAAATGGTACAGGAAGTGCTGAACCAACTCTGTAAACTAAAATGATAAGTGCTGTGAAAAGAAGCTTCTTACGAAGGTCAACAATTTTCCACGCATTAGCGAATGTACGGAACACTTATATCACCTCAGCCTTTCCGCCTGCTGCTTCAATCTTCTGCTTTGCAGCATCAGAATAAGCGTTAACCTGAACAGTAAGCTTTTTGCTGAGTTCGCCATTTCCTAAAACTTTAACTCCATCAAGAGCTTTCTTTACAAGGCCTGCATTAACGAGTGCCTCGATTGTTACTGTTGCGCCATCCTCAAATGCATTGAGTGCTGAAACGTTAACAGTTGCGATTTCCTTAGCGAAGATGTTGTTGAAACCACGCTTTGGAAGTCTTCTCTGTAAAGGCATCTGGCCACCTTCGAAGCCGACCTGCATACCTCTACCTGCACGGGCTTTTTGACCCTTGTGACCCTTACCAGCTGTTTTACCCTGACCTGAAGCAGCACCACGACCGATACGCTTAACGTCTTTCTTTGAACCAGCTGCTGGTGAAAGTTCGTGCAATTTCATATTGTGCACCTCCTTAAGCCTTTGTAACCTCTAAAAGATGTGAAATCTTCTTAATCTTACCCTGAGTCTGAGGATTATCAGGCTGTTCTGATACATCCCCAATTTTGCGGAGACCAAGTGCATAAGCAGTGGCAATTTGGTCTTTTTTGCTTCCGATAAGACTCTTTACGAGTTTAACCTGAATTTTTTCCATATTGTCCACCTTCCTTATTCAAGAATCTCTTTAACTGACTTGCCACGGATAGCAGCAACTTCTTCTGCATTACGGAGCTTTGAAAGTCCGTCGATTGTTGCTCTAACTACGTTGCAAGGATTGTTTGAACGAAGTGCCTTTGAACGGATGTCCTTGATACCTACTGTTTCAACAACAGCACGAACAGGGCCACCAGCAATAACACCAGTACCAGGTGCAGCAGGTTTCATAAGAACAACGCCTGCGCCAAACTTACCTGTGATTTCGTGAGGGATTGTTGTGCCTTTAAGAGCAACCTTGATAAGGTTCTTCTTAGCAGCTTCAATACCCTTACGGATAGCATCTGGAACTTCGCCTGATTTACCAAGACCGAAGCCTACGATACCGTTACCGTCACCTACAACTACCAAAGCGGAGAATTTCATTATACGGCCGCCCTTTACTGTTTTAGAAACACGGTTGATAGCAACTACTTTTTCCTGAAGTTCAAGTGTTGATGCGTCAATAATAGCCATTTTTGTTTTCTCCTTTCCTTAGAAGTTGAGGCCGCCCTCACGGGCACCTTCTGCGAGAGCAGCTACTCTACCTGTGTAAACGTAACCGCCTCTGTCAAATACAACATCTGTGATGTTCTTTTCTTTTGCTCTTTCTGCAAGGAGCTTGCCAACTTCTTTAGCAGCATCCTTGTTTCCGCCGTAGTTTGTGAAGTCCTTCTCTGTTGTTGAAGCACTAACAAGTGTAACACCTGCAACGTCATCAATCAACTGAGCATAGATGTGCTGGAGAGAACGGAACACATTAAGGCGAGGACACTCTGCAGTGCCTGAAATCTTAGCGCGGACTCTCTTATGTCTCTTGAGTCTTGCAGCTTTTGTATCTGGTCTATTAACCATAACTTAACTCTCCTCCTATTATTTACCGCCCTTACCGGCTTTACCTTCTTTACGACGAATATGTTCGTCAACGTACTTAATACCCTTGCCCTTATATGGTTCTGGTGGTCTCTTTTCGCGAACTTCTGCTGCGAACTGACCAACAACCTGCTTATCAGGACCAGAGATAACGATTTTATTTGGGGTTGGAGTCTCAACTGTGATTCCTTCTGGTAATGGCATAATTACCTGATGTGAAAAACCGATATTGAGAACAAGGTCCTTACCCTGCATAGCTACACGGTAACCAACGCCGTTAACGTCGAGTTCTTTCTTGTAACCCTTTTCAACGCCTTCAACCATGTTAGCGATGAGTGTACGTGTGAGACCGTGGAGTGATTTGTTGAGGTTTGAATCGTCTGGACGACTTACTGTAACAACTGCGCCATCAAGTTCAACCTTCATATTGCTGTGCACTGTTCTTGTAAGAGTACCCTTAGGGCCTTTAACGGTAACAGTGCTGCCATCTACTTTAACTTCTACCCCTGCTGGAATAGCAATAGGGTTTCTGCCTATACGTGACATTTACTGTACCTCCCTTACCAAACGAATGCGAGAACTTCGCCACCTACATTGAGTTTGCGAGCTTCTTTATCTGTCATAACACCCTTAGATGTTGAAAGGATTGCAATACCAAGACCTTTCATTACCTTTGGCATGTCTTCACAGTTTGTGTAGATACGTAAACCAGGCTTAGAAACTCTTCTGATACCTGTAATTACGCTTGACTTATTAGGACCGTACTTAAGTGCGATTTCGATAACGCCCTGCTTGCCGTCTTCCTCTACTGTAAATCCTTTGATGTAACCTTCATCAACAAGAATTTGAGCAATCGCTTTCTTCATGTTTGATGCAGGCACTTTCACTGTATCATGCTTTGCGGAATTCGCATTACGGATTCTGGTGAGCATATCACCGATTGCATCTGTAATTTGCATAATGAGTTACCTCCTATTATATTAGATTGCTCTATTACCAGCTTGATTTTTTCACGCCAGGAATCTGACCTGCGTGTGCTAACTCTCTGAAGCAAATACGGCAAACGCCATATTTACGGAGGTAAGCGTGTGGTCTACCACAGATTTTACATCTGTTGTAAGCTCTTGTTGAATATTTTGCAGGTCTTGCCTGCTTAACTTTCATCGCTGTCTTTGCCACTGTTACCCCTCCTTATTTAGCGAATGGAGCACCCATGAGTGTTAAGAGCTCACGTGCTTCTTCGTCTGTGTTAGCTGTAGTTACGAAACAGATATCCATTCCGCGAACTTTATCAATCTTATCATAATCGATTTCAGGGAAAATCAACTGTTCCTTAACACCCATTGAGTAGTTACCTCTACCATCGAATGAGTTAGGATTGATACCTCTGAAGACACGAACGCGAGGAAGAGCAAGGTTGAAGAATCTGTCAACAAATTCATACATCTTGTCGCCTCTAAGTGTTACCTTAACGCCGATTGTCATACCTTCACGAAGTTTGAAGTTAGCAACTGATTTCTTTGCTGTACATTTAACCGGTTTCTGACCTGTAATTTTAGCAAGGTCGCCCATGATAGCATCGATAAC
>JAZNTF010000179.1:0-1861 GCA_045591625.1 Candidatus Fimenecus sp. | reverse complement strand
CCTCCGACTTTTTTAAAGCAACAGCATAAATCCTTGTATCAATTGAAACGGTTATCGGTTCTTTATAAACAATAGAATTATCAAATGTAATTGTTGAAAAGTCGTCATCAGCAACATAATAGAGAATTGTCGCATCTTCATCAGGACAGGTTATCTCCACAGTAAAGGTCTGTTCGAAATCTCCGCTCGGAACACTGAAAACAGGGTCAGCGGTTGTTGGTTTACCATCAAGCAAGTATTTGAAAAAGAGAACACCTGCACCAAAATGATTAAATCCTGCTTCTTCCTTAACC
The DNA here is from genome assembly GCA_045591625.1 of Candidatus Fimenecus sp. Lineage (GTDB taxonomy): Bacteria > Bacillota > Clostridia > Oscillospirales > Acutalibacteraceae > Fimenecus. The sequence continues at coordinate 1,568 of JAZNTF010000179.1, read as the reverse complement.
TTAATAGCAAAATCCTCAATTTTCTCTTCACATTCTGAAGCAGGAATATCAAGAGATATTGATTGAAGAATTGCAATACCCGCAGCAACCTGTGGCGCAGCCATTGATGTACCATTTAAAGAAGTATATGTGTTATTGAGATAACTGCTTTCAATGTCAACGCCCGGTGCAGCAATATCAATTGTTCCGTTATAATTAGAAAAAGATGCAAGATTATCATCTTTATCGGTAGCACTTACGGTAATTGCCGATTCAATACAAGCCGGAGAAACATAATTTTTGTTGAGGTCAAGTTTACTGTTACCTGCTGCCACAACAACATTTACATCCTTTGCCACGGCATTATCAACAGAAGCTGTCAATGTAGGACTTTCACTTTTACCTGAAATACTGATATTAACAACATCTGCTCCGTCAATAACAGCCATATCCAGTGCAGTAGCAATTGTACTCAAGGAACATTTTCCTTCTGAGTTCAGCACCTTATAAGGTTTAATATTAACATTGTTCAACGTATTATTTGCAATAATACCTGCAACATGTGTTCCGTGACCATAATCATCCTCTGCAGAATTCTGTTCCCCTGAACCACTCATATTTACATTACTTTCAATAAGTCTGTCTTTGAGAAGGTCATGGTCAGTATCAACGCCACTATCAATTACGGCAACAAGAACAAAATCATCTTCTATTCGTTCAGCAAGTTTCTCTTTAATATCAGAAAAGCCAAGTTTATCTGATAACCACTGTATTGCTGTAGCAGTTGCATCATTAAATTCATTCCCTCCATCAATATCCGGAAGATTTACATCTATTTCCTCTTCCTGAGATGAATATATGGTATCAGGCTCAACATATTCAACTGAAGAAGAATTAAGATAATATTCATAAGCTTTTTTTGCTGCCATCTGACTGTTATACTGTAAAATATACAAATCATTATACCCGCTTACACATTCAAGGGCACCTCTGTAGTCAACAAGTTTTTCAGCTTTAACAATAAGTCTTTTTGTTTCGAAACTATCGCTATACAAATTATCATAGATTGATGAAGAGGATTGTGTTTTAGTAAAAAAGTAGTCCACCCTTGATAAAACATCATCATAGGTCACCTCTCCACTCGCAGAAGAGTCAACAACATCATTTTCACGGATGACTCTTGATAAATCTTCCGCAAAATTCAAAATATCAGTATTATTCTTTTTCTCGTCCGCAAAAACAGTAAGTCCTTGAGAACCGGTCGTAAAGATTATTGTCATAATCAAAATAATGGACAATATTTTCTTCAAAATCTACACCCCAAATCCTAATAATAGACAAATAATTTATAAATAAACTGTTAACATCACTTTTAAGTAATTTATTTTATCAACATATAATATTAATATCAATATGAAATTTGAATATCGAACACATATTTCAATATCTGTTTATTAAGTTTTTCAAGTAAATATACACAAGCAATGGTTAATGTTTATTATATACAAAACGCTGTATCAAGTTACTGATACAGCATTAATTGATTAGTAATAAAAATATTTATAAAATGTTGGGTATACATTTAAAAA